>JADINF010000013.1 GCA_017694145.1 Candidatus Stercoripulliclostridium pullicola | reverse complement strand
TGGCGGGATCGTCAACTTTCGACCAGCTCAGATCACTGATGTGAAGAAGGCAATCCTTATTCATTATGGATACGAACACGCCGAAGTATTTGCCGTCTTTCATCGCGAAGCGTTTGACTTTGCCCTTGATGATGTTGTTGACCTGCATGGTTTCCCAGAAAGCGTCCTCTCTCGCGGCTCTCTCTTCTTCGAGAATGACGCGCTGGCTCGCTACGATGCGCTTGGGATTGGGACGTCTTGCGGGAGCGGCTTCTTCACCTTCCGCGGTTTCGGTTTCTTTCGGGGGAAGTATGCGCAGACGGAGCTTCTTGCCTACGTACTCTTCGAGATTTTTGACGTAGCCGATACGGATCTGGCTAGCGGGAATGAAGATGGTGTAGGAACCGAGCTTACCGAGCAAGCCGCCTTTGATTGCGGAAGATACGGTAAGAGAGAATTCTTCGCCCGCAAGAATTGATTTGACCGCTTCGTCGGCTACAAGTATTTCGTCGTATTTTTTCTTGGAAAGATTGATGGTCTTCGACTTGTTGTCGCCCTTGGGGATAATAATCGCCTCGAGAGTGTCGCCGACCGCATATTTGCTCATATCGTAAGAGCCGTCAAGTTCCATCTCGTCTGCCGCTATGAAACCCGCGTCGTTCTTACCGCTCAGACTGAGCGATACGGATACGCCGGTAGGATCGACGGACTCGATGGTTGCCTTGACTCTCATGTTTTCGTGATAAGTCCTGGGGGCGTAACCGCTGTTGAGAGCGTCTTCCATCGAAGTGATTTCGCTGGACGCTTTCTTGGCTTTGGGTGCGGCTACTGCTGCTTTTTCTTCGGCTTTGGTTTCGACGGCGGCTTCCGCTACCGGTTCGGTTGTGACAACGGTTTCGACGTTGTCGACGGTGTTGTTGTTTTGATCCATTGTGTAGATAACCTCCATTATCAACTCTTTCGGAGTCGACGCGCCCGCAATTATGCCGGGCTTTGTAATACGTTGATCGGTGACCGACGCGATATCGGCGGCGCTTTCTATGAGATATGCGCCCTTTTTCGCGTAACGTTTAGCTATATCGTACAGCTTGGCTACGTTACTGCTGTGCCTGTCGCCCACTACGAATACGTGTTCCGATGCGGCGGCAATTTCTTTCGCTTCGGCTTGCCTTGCTATGGTAGTATAACAAATACTATTTAATATGACAAGCATTTGAGCGGATTTGCTTACCGATTTTTCAATTTTACGGGTAATTTCTCCGAATTTGTCGTTGTCGAAGGTGGTCTGCGCGGTGAGCAGACACTTCTCGGCGCCGCGTAGCGCCTCATCGACTTCGTCGGCTCCCGCAATTATGCGGCAATCAGCGGCATAGCCCGCGGTACCGTATACCTCCCTGTGAGCTTTATCCCCCGCTATGATTATGCGGAATCCGAGTTCGGAATATTCCCTGACTTTCTCGTGTATTGCCGAGATATTGGGGCAAGTGGCGTCTATAAGAATTATTCCCGCGGCTTCTGCGGCTTCGTATACCTTCGGGGCGGCGCCGTGCGCGCTTACGACGAGTACGTCGTCTTTCTTTAATTCGGCGACGTCATCGACGGGTACGATCCCTTCCGAGATCAGCTCGTCAACGACTTTGCGGTTATTGGTAAGCCAACCGAGCGTGTAAACGGGTCGCGCAAACCTCTTACGCGCTTCGCGCGCAATGGCTATCGCGCGTTCGACGTTGGGACAAAGCCCTATATGCTTCGCGACGCGGATATTCTCAAACATCAGGCGCGGTAACCTGCCTTTTTGCACAGATCGGCTACTTTTTCCGCTACTTCTTCGATAGTCATGTCGGAGGTGTCGATAACGGTCGCACCGTCGGCTACTTTAAGCGGAGCGAAATCGCGGTGAGTGTCCTGATAATCGCGGGCAACTATGTCGGCAAGTATTTCCTCGTAGGTAAGTTCGCCCGCAGTACCTTTCGCCTTGAGTTCGTCGAGTCTTCTCCTTGCTCTGACCTCAGGACGTGCGTCGAGATATATTTTCACGTCCGCGTTAGGCAGAACGTAGCTCCCGATATCCCTTCCGTCGAGGACGCAATCGGTGTGCGAAGCAATTTCGCGCTGCAATTCGACGAGTTTGAGCCTGACTTCGGGTATTTTGGATATCGTGGAAGCCGCCATACTTATCCTATGCTCGCGGATATAAGGAGTCACGTCCTCGCCGTTGATGATCACTTTCTGTACGCCGTCTGCGTAAGAAATATCCATTTTAACGCCGCCGAGCAACGGCAGGACTTCTTCGCTTTTCTCCGGCGAAGCGTTCGCGGACAATGCGTAACACGCTATTCCGCGATACATGGCGCCTGTGTCGAGATAAACTATCCCCATCTTTGCGGCGATACGCTTCGCCATCGTACTCTTTCCCGCCCCGGCGGGTCCGTCTATCGCAATATTAAGTGGCATGATCGATCTCCTTTTTTGTCGTTGGTTTTGCGTGCGCCTGGTTGAGGGACGCAAGTCGATTATATGTTACTGCCCGCGACGAATCCCGTCGACAAAGCAAGCTGGATATTGAATCCTCCCGTAAGCGCGTCCACGTCGAGAAGCTCTCCGCATACGGACAGATTGGATATGATTTTACTGCGCATCGTGCGCGGATCTATCTCTTTGACGTCGCAACCGCCCGCCGTGACGATGGCTTCAGAAAGAGGCGCAAGCGAGCGGACGGGGAAAGTAAGATTCTTGAGCAACCGCCCTATAAGCTTACGCTCTTCACGAGTAATTAAATTTACCTGTTTTTCGCCGTTTATACCGCTTACGGCGCAAAAATACGGCACAAGACTGTGCGGCAAAAGTTCACCGAGAACGTTGCGGTATATTCTGTTGGAAGTCGCGAATTCGCTCGTCAATCGCTTGTCTAGAGTACTATCGTCGAGCGCGGGCTTCAAATCCAATACGTAAACGAGATCGTCGAAATCAAGTCGGTTGACGTAGGAAGAAAGGGTAAGCGCTATCGGACCCGAAACGCCTTTATCGGTAAAAAGCATTTCGCCGAATTCTGAGCGAACGGTTTTTCCGCCGTAAACGGCGCTGAGACGCACGTTTTTCAGACCGAGACCCTCCGGTAAAGGCAGTTCTTCGGGCGTTAGGAGTTTCCCTCCGAAGTCGTATGCACCTTTCAGTTCCGTAGCGCAGAGAGCTGCGACCGGCGGCACGATACGATGTCCGAGCGAGGCGAGGATCCCGTATCCTTTTCCGTCGGAACCTGTGAGCGGATAGGACGCTCCGCCTGTTGCGAGCACAACCGCGTCGGTAGGAAATTCTCCTTCGGAAGTTACTATCGCCGTTATCGCGCCGTTTTTAACGACGAACGACAGAAATTCCGTAGAAAAAAGTATTCTGACTTTAAGCGCGCGCAGTTTGTAAAGCAATGCGTCTATTATATCCGCGCTTTTATTCGACGCGGGAAATACCCTGCCGCCGCGTTCCGTTTTGAGAGCGACGCCCGCCTCTTCGAAAAAGCTTACGGTGTCATCGTTGGAAAAGGCGCTCAATGCGCTTATCGGAAATTTGGGATTGGAAACGGTATTGAGAAGAAACGTACGACGATCGGCGACGTTTGTGAGATTGCATCTTCCTTTACCGGATATGTAGAGTTTACGCCCTATTTTTGCGTTTTTTTCGATGATCGTGACGTCGTGTCCTTTTTCCGCCGCGGCGATTGCCGCCATACAGCCGGCGGGACCCGCGCCGATAACGTGTATCTTCATAAATACCTTTTCGCTTTGGCTTTGAGCTTGGTCATAGCCGTATGCAACGTGTGATTCGACGTAAGCGGAGTAACGGTGGCGTAGCCTTTACCGTACCAGATAACGTCGCAATCGTCGGCGTTGGCGATATGAATGGGATTACCTACGAGAGTATAAGGCACTCCTTTTTCGTCCGGAGTTCCCACGAGGTATATGTCGCTGAAAAGCCTGTTGCCTATAGTTGTGATCTTGTGCTCCGAATTTCCTACGCGCTCGTTATTGATATTGATATTCAAGGCGTAATCTTTGGAAGAAAGGTGCATGTAATATTCGAGATGCTCTATAAAATAACGCACAATATAGTCGAAATCCGCATGTGAGTCGGGATTCCCGGACACGGCGAAAGCGTACTTTATCCCCAAAAGATTCGCTTCCATCGCGGCGCCCGCGGTGCCGGAATAAACCACGGTGGTCCCGATATTAGGTTCGGTATTGACGCCGGATATCACCATTTGAGGGGGATCGCTGCTCATGAGCTCGACGCCGAGTTTTACGCAATCGGCGGGCGTGCCCGTAAGAGAAAAACATTTATAAGGGTACTTGCCGGTAATCTCTTTGAGATGAATGGGTTTGCCGAAAGTCATGGCGTGCGCCATACCGCTCATGCAACGCACGGGTGCGATCACCGTGACGTCGTGCTTGGCGCATAGCGCGGTCGCGAGCTTTACTATGCCTTCCGATGAATATCCGTCGTCGTTAACGATAAGTATTTTCATATATCCGCTTCACCTGGATCAAAGTTTTTTGAGAAACTGGATTTCTTTCGGCGTAAGATAACGGGTAAGCCCTCTGCCCAAGCCGCCCAAACGTATCTCGCCTATCGCCGTGCGTTTCAGGAATATCACGTTATAGCCGATATATTCGAACATTCGGCGTATCTGACGGTTTTTACCTTCGAAAATAGTGATTTCTATGCGCGAAATAAGATCTTCAACGCCGAGCACTTTGATTTTTGCCCGATGCGTGATCGCGCCGTCGAGCGGAATGCCGTCGCGCAGTTTGTCGAGTTCTTTTTCGGGTATCTCGCCTTCGACTTTGGCGATATACGTTTTCGGGATCTCGGATGAGGGATGCGTAAGTTTATACGCCGTATCGCCGTCGTTTGTAAGTAAAACGAGCCCTTCCGAATCGTAATCGAGCCTGCCTACGGGGAAAAGTCTTTTGTCCTTCGATTCGACGTAATCCATTACCGTTTTGCGACCTTTGTCGTCTTTTACGGCGGTAATGCAGCCTTTGGGCTTATTGAGAATTATGTAAACGTCGCGGTTACGGAGAACCAATTTTTTTCCGTTCACCGTAACCGTGTCGTTATCTTCGTTGACGATCGTGCCGAGCTCGGTCACGACTTTGTTATTGACTTTGACAAGTCCATCCGAAATAAGCTTGTCCGCGCCCCTTCTGGACGCCGCGCCGCATTCGGCTATATATTTATTCAGCCGCATATTCACCTTTCGGAAAAGTCGCTTTTCAGAAAAGCCAACCTTTCTTCTCTATATCGTATATAGTATATAAT
>JADINF010000089.1 GCA_017694145.1 Candidatus Stercoripulliclostridium pullicola | reverse complement strand
GTCAGAATCTGCGTGTCGTAATCTCTGACGATCTTGCCGGTGCAACCGGTAAGAACGAGCGCGGTAAGCGCGAGCAGTACGACTGCAAGAACGATCGTTTTTTTCATCATTGCTCCTGAAAATTTAGAGTTATTTTTGCGTTTTGCGCGCCGAATATATCGGCGCGCAAGTCGTTAGCCTTATTATTTACCTGCCTGTTTGACCTTGGCGGCTTTGCCGGTGCGGCCTCTGAGATAATACAGCTTGGCGCGTCTGACCTTACCTTTACGGGTAACCTCTATGTGGTCGATCTTGGGAGAATGAAGGGGGAACGTTCTTTCCACGCCGATACCGAAAGAAAGACGACGCACGGTGAAAGTTTCGCGGATACTGCCGTTCTTGCGGGCGATTACGGTGCCTTCGAAAGCCTGCAGTCTTTCGCGGGTGCCTTCGACGACTTTGACGTAAACTTTCACGTTATCGCCGATAGCGAATTCGGGAACGTCCTTTTTGAGTCCTTCCTGCTCGATGATGTCGATGATGTTCATAATGACTTACCTCCTGTTGAATGCTAACGTACGTATCGGTCTGGGAATATTATCCGACATAGGTCCGTTACAAAGTCTTAAATATCATAACAAAAACGCTCGGAGTGTGCAAGCGTTTTGAGGCTACTTTTTAATTATAATATTTAATAGAAATTTTCAAACGCCCCAGACGCCGTAAAAAGCGTCTTCGATGTGTTCGGGAACGCCGTCCTTGAAAGACACGACGTCGAAACGCACGTCGTAATCGTAAAAAGAATTTTCTTCTATAAATTTTTCCGCGGCGCGACAAAGCTTTTTGATCTTGGAAGGGGTGACCGCTTCTATCGGATCGCCCGCTACGTCGCCGGAACGGTATTTGACTTCCACTATCACGAGGAGCCCGTCTTTGAGACAGACGAGATCCAGTTCCCCTACTCCGGGATAATTGACGTTACGGGCTATCACTGTATAGCCCTTTTCCCGCATCATTTCGCCCGCCTGATATTCCGCGAGTATGCCTTCCGCCGCCGAATAAGGATATCCTCCGCCCATGATCCCCTCTATTTGAAAAAGTTTTTGATGAAAGTCGCGCGGTGTATGGGACATGGACCGTACTTCCTGAGCATCTCGATATGGTGCGCCGAGCCGTAACCTTTGTGAGATTCGAAGCCGTATTCGGGATATTTCTCCGCGTATTCGAGCATCAGTCTGTCCCTTTCCACTTTGGCGAGAATGCTCGCCGCGGCTATACTGTAGCTCAGCGCGTCGCCGTGGATTATCGGCAGCACGCGCACGGGAAGATCGAGTTTCACCGCGTCTATAAGCGCCGCTTCCGGAGAAGGCGAAAGCGCCTTGACCGCGTTACGCATCGCAAGTTTCGTGGCTTCCAGAATATTTATCTCGTCTATAACGTCCGCCGCGACGAATGCGGTCGCCGAAGAGATCGCGCTCTCCTTCACGAGATCGTACAGATAATCGCGCTTTTTGGGAGTGAGCTTCTTGCTGTCGTTCACTCCGTCGACTATCTTGGCGAGATCAGGGATAAATGCGCCCGCGCAAACGGGACCCGCAAGCGGACCTCTGCCCGCTTCGTCCACGCCGCAAACGAGCTTCACGCCCTCCGCGAGCAACGAATTTTCGTATGCGAACATATCGACAAATACTTTTTCTTTCATATTTTCTTCTATCGGAATTCCGTTGATATTATTCGCGGCTTTCGCGAAGCCCCGCTTTTTCGAGAGGTATCTTACCGAGATAGCCCTTACGGTAATCGTTTATAAACGCATTCGCCGCCCTCTCGCGGTCGGCTTCGCCGCCGCGCGAGATTATCCCTCTGCGCAAAGCCACGGCGTCCAGAAATTCCGCCGCGTCCGAAGGAAGTTCGTCGAGCTTATATCTAGTTCTGAGCGCGTCGGGATATTCCCGCATAAGGAACGCCGCCGCGTCTAATGCCAATTCGTACCGGTCTACGACTTCGTCTTTGATACTGCCTATCAACGCGAGCTTCATCGCCCTCGTCTGGTCGCGGTAATCGGGATAAAGTACGCCGGGACTGTCCAGCAATTCTATATACGGATCTATCGCAACCCACTGCTTGCCGCGAGTGACTCCCGGTCTGTTGCCGGTAGCGACGCGCTTTTCTTTGAGAAGGCTGTTGATGAGCGTGGACTTGCCGGTATTCGGCACGCCTATGACCATAGCGCGCACCACTTTAGCCACGCCTTTCTTACGGTAGCGCTCGATGATATCTTCGTTGAGTTCGATAAGGTTCTTGACTATAACGCCCGCGTCGGACTTCGAAATACTGTTCGAATAAATACATTTGTCGCCACGTGCCCGGAACAGATCCACCCACTCGATAAGCGCGTCACGGGATACCGTATCCGCTTTATTGAGTACATAAAGTCTGGGTTTTTTACCGATCACTTCGTCGAACGCTTCGTTGACGCACGCAAGCGGAGCGCGCGCGTCGAGCACGTAGATCACCGAGTCTACGAGCTTGATCTCCTCCTGCATCATGCGGATGGCTTTCGTCATGTGCCCGGGGAACCAATGTATGTGCATAACGCCCTCCTATTTCCTTTCGTCCTTCTCCGAGAGAAGATCCGGTCTCCTCTCCGCCGTGATTCGCAGGCTTTCTTTACGTCGCCACGCCGCGATTTCGGCGTGATTGCCGGAAAGCAGAACTTCGGGCACGCGAAGCCCCATGAATTCCTGCGGACGGGTGTACTGCGGATATTCGAGCGTCCCCGCGCTGAAGCTTTCCTCGTCGGTAGACTGCTCCGAACCGAGCACGTCCGGGATATATCTCGCCACCGCATTGATGACCACGAGGCTCGCGAGATCGCCCGACGTAAGCACGTAATCGCCTATCGACAGCTCCCTGTCGACGTCGAGCTCGATTATCCTTTCGTCGATACCCTCGTAGCTTCCGTTTATCAACACGATATGGTCGAGCTTGGCAAGCTCCGTGACAGTCTTTTGGTCGAGTGTTTTCCCTTTGGGGCTGAGATAAATGCGCACCGCTTCGTGCGCGGGATCCGCCGCGGTTATCGCGTCGTGGAGCGGTTGCGGAGTCATTACCATTCCCGCGCCGCCTCCGAACGGATAATCGTCGCACTTCTTGTGCTTATTGAGCGAATAGTCGCGGATATTGTACACTTCAACGGAAAAAAGCTCTTTTTCGAGAGCTTTACCTATGACGCTCGAATTGAGCGCCTCATACATTTCCGGGAAAATCGTAAGTACGCTAATCTTCATAAACCGCCACTTCCGCAAGCTTCAGCTTATCGAGCACCACAAGCTTATCGTCGAGAGCGTATTCCTTGACGACGCCTTTGACCTGCGGCATCATAAAGCCGGGCGAACCGCCCTCTCCGCGCACGCACCACACGTCCGCCGCTCCGTTACGGAGCACGTCGTAAACAGTGCCCGAATAGCTTTCGTCGCCGTCTATCCGCACGCGACATCCTATCAGGTCGTCGATGAAGAATTCGTCCTTGGGCAAAGATATCTTCACGCTGTCGGATAGATATATTTCTCCGCGCAGAGCGTCCGCCGCGTCGCGGTCGTCAATGCCTTCGAGTTTGATAAGAGCGGCGCCGCCCGCAAACCGCGCCCGCTCCACCTTGTATTCCCTGCCGCCGACGACTACCGCCGTAACTTCTTTAAGATACCGCGGATCGAGCTCCGTCAATATACGTATCTCGCCGCGCACGCCGTGCGCGCGGGAAGCGATACCCAACGGAAGCATTTATCTTTCCTCGATGTAAACGTCGTAACGCTTGTCGTAGCCCTGCGCCGCCGCCTTGACTATGGTGCGTATCGCCTTTGCGAGTCTTCCGGATTTGCCGATAAGACGGGCGACTTTGTCCTTGTCGACAAGCACTTTGATCTCGACGTTGTTGTCGTCCTCGAACACGACTATTTCGTAGGAGCCTTCTTCGACTACCTGTCTGACGAGAAAATCTACGAAATCGCGCATATTATTCCTCGATCTTACCGACCGCGGCTTCTACGGCGGCGTCTACGGCGCTCACTTCTTCGGTAGCTTCTGCGGCTTTTGCGAATTTCTTGGAAGGAGCCATGATGCCCGCGTTGACGAAAAGCGTCTTGACGGTGTCGGTGGGCTGTGCGCCTACTCCGAGCCATTTCTTCGCGATCTCGGCGTCGATCTTGATGTCCGCGGGATGCACTTTGGGATTGTAGTATCCGATCTGCTCGATGTATTCGCCGTCTCTCGATTTACGGGAATCGATAGCCACGATGCGGTAGAAGGGATTTTTCTTCGCGCCCATTCTGTGAAGTCTGATTTTTACTGCCATTGTTCTGTCCTCCGATTTGTATATGGATTGTTTTATTTTTATTTGATTTTATTTTCGCGTTTAATTTTAGAAGGGGAATTTCATCTTCCCGCTGCTGAGCTTTTTCATCATCTGCTTGGTCTGCTCGAATTGGTTGAGAAGCCTGTTGACGTCCTGTACCTGAACGCCGCTGCCTGCGGCTATCCTTCTCCTTCTAGAAGCGTTCAGTATACCGGGATTTCTCCTCTCCTTCGGCGTCATCGAAAGTATGATGGCTTTGGTTTTCTCCAGTTGCTTCTCGTCCACGTCGAGATTGGCGCCTTTGAGTTTGGAGCCCATTCCGGGGATCATCTCCAGCATATCCCGCATGCTTCCCATCTTTTTCATGCTGTTGAGCTGTTCGAGATAGTCTTCGAGATTGAAGGAATTTTCCTTCATCTTCTTCGCCATGCGCGCCGCGTCTTCCTCGGTTATCGCGTTCTGAGCCTTCTCGATAAGCGTGAGCACGTCGCCCATTCCCAGTATCCTCGACGCCATTCTGTCGGGATGGAAGGGTTCGATGTCCGTAAGCTTCTCGCCCACGCCCACGTATTTGACGGGTTTTCCGCACATCGCTCTTATCGAAAGCGCCGCGCCCCCTCTCGTGTCGCCGTCCAGC
>JADINF010000088.1 GCA_017694145.1 Candidatus Stercoripulliclostridium pullicola | reverse complement strand
GCGGATTTTTAACGAGTCTGCCCCCCGCGACAACCGCTTTGATTTCGCGTAAAGTTTCGGTGTTTGCCGCGGGATTACCGAAAGTGAATATTATATCGGCGCGTTTACCCGCGGTAAGCGAACCCGTTTCGTCGTATATTCCGAGCACGCGGGCGTTGCCCGCGGTAGCCGTCTCGAAAGCGCGCGCGGCGCTTACGCCCGTCATTAACGCAAACCATTCTATTTCGCGCCACATACCGTATTGGGTGCTGAACGGGCAGGAAGCGTCCGTGCCCATACCTACTTCGACGCCGCCCGCAAAAGCCTGCAGACACGCCGCGGTCATGTTTTCCGCGGCGACCTCGGAATTATACGCCGCCATTTCGCTCAAGCGCGTTATCTCCGCGGAAAGTTTTGCGCAAGGTATAGCCGGAGAATAAGTCGCCACCACCGCGCCGCCGCGCGCCTCGAGCATTCCGAAAGCTTCCTCGCTCAATTTACCGCCGTGCTCCACGGTATCGACGCCCGCCCTTGCGGAAAGTTCCGCTCCGGGAGCGGACTCGGCGTGAGCCGCAACTTTAAGTCCTCTCTCATGCGCTCTTGCGCACACCGCTTCCACTTCGTCGAAACTCATCCTGAGTTCCCCGGGCTCGCCCTTCTTTTTAGAATCCGTAACGCCGCCCGTAACGCATACTTTGATAAGGTCCGCGCCGTGCGCGACGCGCTCGTCCACTAGCGCCTTAAGTCCTTCGGTCGTAGCGGAAGAATCCGCGAACGTTCCGTCGCCGTGACCTCCGGGAGCGGTGATCGCGGGTCCCGAAACCAGTATTTTGAGACCCCGCGCTTTACTTTTCCCTTTCTCGATGCGTTTCTTAAGCTCTACGTCGGAATACTTCAGATCGCCTACCGCGCGAAGCGCTGTCACACCCGATAAAAGCTCGTTATACGCCGACGACTCGACGAGCCTAGCAAGCACCGCTTTGCCTATTCGAGTCGATATAAGCTTGAGAAGCAGGCGTTGCGCGCTCCCTCCGCTCAACGCTTTGGAAGGTCTTCCGGTTCCGAAAAGATGTACGTGCGCGTTCACGAGCCCGGGCGCGGCGTAGAGTCCGGTCATATCTTCTTTGCGATAGCCTTCTTCCGTTTCGCCGTGCGGCGCGATCTTCTCTATTTTGCCGTCCGCTACGTATATGTCTACGTTCTCGACGACGGTGCAACCGTTTTCCACGTCTATAAGATTACACCCCGTATATACTGTATTTTTCATATCTCCTCCGTGCAGACTTCATGCCGACAGTTTTTCGAAAGCGTACGCGGTGCGTGAGTCGGTTGTCGTAAGATCAACCGTCGTCAAGGTATACGACGGCGAGGTATTGTCGGAGCCTACCGCGCCGTATCCTCCTAAACTGCTGAGCTGATAATATCTGCCGTTATAATAATACGCCATATTGTTGCTGTGTACGTGCCCTACCGAAATAAGCCCTATATTATTTATATTCGCGGTCAATTCGTCGAAAAGAGCGTTGCCCGGAATGTCGTCCACGGGGTATTCGTCCGAAAACGGAAAACTCCCGTATGCTTCACCTTCGGTATAAGCCTTCTCGAATGCGGGCGTGGGCATATGAAAGAATATGCTTACGAGAGTACTCCTCTCCTCTATCCCCGCGATAAGGGCTTCTGTCTGGTCGCGTTTGATATAGTCGTAATTGTCGTCCGGGTCAAGCGACAGCGAATCCATTATCGCAATGCTGTGCGCGAGCCGCCCGTCGTAATTTATATCGATAAAGAACTGCATAGCGCCGTTAATGCCCTCTATATTCCCCGCAAGAAAATGCTCGTAACCGAGCCAATAAGCGATAATGTCCTCGTTGGAGCCGCCGCGCTGACCGTCATTGTTGCCCGGAGCGAAAGTCCAGGGTTTGCCGTAACCGTCTATCAGATCGCCCACTACTTTTGCCGCCGCCGGTTTATCGAAAGAAAGTTTAGCGCTATATCCTTCGAAAATATCCCCGTCGAGTATTATCATATCGAATTGCGTCCTGTCGAGAACGGTTTTAAGTCCGTCGAGCGTCTTTTGGTCCTTCTTGGTCGAACCGCTTACGAGGTGGGTATCGTTAATCTTAAGTATGCGGAATGCGGCGGAGCTCGCTTCTATCGTCGCGTTCCCTTTCGTATACACCTCGGAATAAGAATGTTCGAGCGTGAATTCTTTGTCTTTACAGGCGGCAAGCGCAAAAGCGCACGCCGCGAGCACTGCGGCGAGAAGCAATATCGATATGTATTTCTTAAATTTTTTCATAAGTACGTCGTATGTTTGTTTAGCGGTAACGGACTTCGGTTATCACGGGGAAATGGTCGGAAGCGTACTTACCGTCGAAAAGTTCGTTCCTTACTCTGTAAGAATCGACCTCGAAGCCGCCGTTATGCATTATGTAATCTATGACCTCCGCTTCGTCTCCGCCGTAATCGTTATACGTGACGGAATGCATGGAATGCGCGGCGGCGTATTTGGAATCGACGAGTCTCGCCGCAATATAATCGTACAATTCGGAGTGCTCGACTATATTGTAGTCTCCGAGCATGACTGCCGGTATGCCGTCATTTGCCATTCTCGCCAGCACCATTGCGGAGCCGTTCTTCATGGCTTCGATACCTACGTGATCGAAATGAACGGAATATACGGCGAGCTCCTTGCCGGTACGGTTGTCCTTTAAGCGCGCATACGTGCATATCCTTTCCAAAGCGGCGTCCCAGCCGACGGACTCCTTCTCGGGCGTTTCGCTCAGCCAGAAATTATCGCTTTCGACAAGCGTGAATCTTTCCTTATTATAGAATATCGGCACCGCTTCTTTGGTGAGATAATCGTCGCTTCTGTACTCATATACGCACCCGTAATGATCCTCGAGATTTTTGACGACGAACCCCATCTGCATCGCTTTCACTTCCTGAAGGCAAAGGATATCGGGCGCTTCCTCTTTGATCTGTTGCATAACGTAAGCTCTGCGTTGCGACCAGTTTCTTTCGGGTTTCGATTCGCCGTGAACGTATCTTATGTTGTAACTCATTATTTTGAGTCCGTCGCCCTCGGCAAAGGCAATACCGTCGAGGTACTTTTTATTATCGGCAACGCCGTACGCGGCTATCATAAGTCCGCCCAATATAACGATAGCTACGAATACCGCGCAAACCGAAACCGCCACGATAATTTTGACCATTTTCTTCATCGCTCCGCACCTCTTATTCACATATTGTATCAAAAATCCCCCCCGAATTACAATATCCGACGGGAAATTTATAGGAATAAACTTTTCGAATTCGGGTTCTGTAGCCGCTCCGGCTCTTTTTTGAACTACGTAGCTTCGCATACTAACCGTTAAATAAATATCCACCCGCCTAGCGGGTTGTTTTTCATTTTCGGGTATAACCCTAATCTTTACCGGCGGGGCACAAGTGCCCTTATATTGACCTACCGGTCATGCATTTGTTACCTACTTACCCGTAAACGGGTCCCGTGGGTCAAATATACTTAATTGGTCTGCTTCTTTATCATACTTCAGCTGATTTGCTATGTATTCCTTTATCGCCTGTCCGTTTTTACCCACGGTATCTACGTAATATCCCTTACACCAAAATTCGCGATTGCGGTACGCAAATTTCATGTTCCCCCATTTCTGGAATATCATCAAGCTACTTTTCCCTTTCAAACACCCCATGAATCCCGCAACGCTCATTTT
>JADINF010000087.1 GCA_017694145.1 Candidatus Stercoripulliclostridium pullicola | reverse complement strand
CGGTCGTCGCGAGCGCTTCGGGTATGCTTTTCAGGAACGCCGTTTCGCCTTCGGTTGCTCCTTTCTGCACCATCGCGCTGTATCCGCCGATGAAATCGATGCCTATCTCGCGCGCCGCTCTGTCCATCGCGCGCGCTATCCCGATATAATCGCCGCTGCTCGCGCCGACAAGACTTATCGGCGTTACAGACACCCTTTTATTGACTATCGGTATCCCGTACATCGCGGATATCTTACCGCCTACGGCGCAAATCCCGCCCGCTTCGCGCACTATTTTTTCGTACACCTTCTCCGCCGTACGCTTGCCGCTGTCCGTTATGCAGTCGAAAAGCGTCAGTCCCATCGTTATCGTCCTAATGTCGAGATGATGCTCCCGTATCATACGGACGGTTTCCATTATTTCGTTTCTGTTGATCATAAAAGTCTTTCGCGATCACACCGTGTGCATCGCGTTGAATATGTCCTCGTGTCGTATAGCTATTTCGATGCAGAGCCGCTCGCCTTCCTTCGTAAGCTCCGACGAAAGCTCCTCGAAACTCAGCTTCGTTCCCGAAATGTCCACAGCCATTATCATCGTGAACGTACCTTGCAGTATCGTCTGGCTGATGTCTTCGATATTGATATTCATTCGGGCGAGCAATCCGCTCACCGCGGCTATAATGCCTACCTTGTCTTTACCTATTACGGTGATAAACGCCTTCATCGTCCCTGATCTCCGTTCAATATTTCTTTGGTGGCTTCCATGAGGCGCGCGCTCTTTTCCGCCGCGCCGTCCGCGGTCTTGGCGAATACGAGAACGTAGATCTTGAGTTTGGGCTCGGTGCCGCTCGGACGGATACAGACGAACTGCCCGTCGCTCAATCCGTAATACATGACGTCCGATTCGGGAAGTCCCGAAGGCTCGGTAGAGCCGTCAGCAAACGTGCGTACGCCCTTCAGATAATCGGTGACGGACAATACTTTTTCGCCTCCTATCTCATCGACTTTGAGCGAGCGCATGCGCTTCATTACCTTAGCCATATCGCTCATTCCGGACAGTCCTTTGTACGCCACGGAAGCGTTATTCTCCGAATAATATCCGAATTCGCGGAATATTTCCGTGAGCCTCTTGTAAACGCCCGAACCCTTGTCCTCGAGGTACATGAGCATTTCGGCAAAAAGTATGCTCGCGACGACAGCGTCCTTGTCTCTCGCGTGCGTTCCGCACAGCGATCCGAAACTTTCCTCGAAGCCGAATAAATATGTGTATTCTCCGCTCGCTTCCCATTCCTTGATCTTTTCGCCGATGAATTTGAAGCCGGTGAGCACGTTGAATACCTTAACGCCGCGCGATTCGGCAAGGCGATCGGCAAGCGTGGTGGTGACTATGGTCTTGACTATCGCGCCGTTCGCGGGCAAAGTGCCGTTCTCGGCGCGCTTGGTTAGTATGTAATCGAGCAACAATACGCCGATCTGGTTGCCGGTAAGCGTGACGAATTCGCCTTTGTCGTTACGCACCGCGACTCCCAGCCTGTCAGAATCGGGATCGGTGCCCAGAACTACGTTGGCTCCTATCTTGTTACCGAGATCTATACCCATTTTCAGCGTGTCGGCGTTCTCCGGATTGGGTACTCTGACCGTCGAAAATTCGGTGTCGGGTTTTGCCTGCTCCGCCACTACGTTCGCCTGAATGCCCAGACGGGTGAACATCGTGGTCACGGGCATGTATCCCGCACCGTGCACCGGCGTATATACGAGCTTGACGGCGGAGCCCCTTTTCGCGATGATCTCCTTGGAGAGCAGCAGCTTGTCGATCTCCGCAAAATACTTCTCGTCCACGCTCCTGCCTATCACGGTGACGTAGGGATTGATCTTGAGGTTATCGGCTCCTTTAGGGAATTTTTCCATGGGGATGTCGACGGCGTCGACGGCAAAATAATCGGTGATCTCGGATATGTATTTAACGACTTCCGCGGTGGGTTCGGGCGACATCTGCGCGCCGTCCTCGCCGTAAACTTTATATCCGTTGTATTCTTTCGGGTTGTGGCTCGCGGTGATCATTACGCCCGCAACGGCGTTCAGCGCGCGCACGGCGAAAGAGCACATCGGCACGGGACGCACGTCCTCGAATATGAACGCTTTGACCTTATACGCCGTAAGCACTTCGGCGACGTTCAACGCGAATTCTCTCGAAAACCTGCGCGTATCGTAAGCGATCACGACGCCGCGCGCCGCGGCTTCCTCGCCTATCGAAAGCACGTAACGGGCAAGTCCCGCGGTGGCGCGCTTGACGGTGTAGCGGTTCATACGGTAAGTTCCGAGTCCCACTTCGCCGCGCATTCCCGCGGTACCGAACGCGAGTTCGAGACTGAAACGCTCTTTCTGCTCGTTGTCGTCGTGCCCGATAGCCTCGAGCTCGGCGCGTTCCGCTTCGCTCACTCCTTTAAGCCATATTTCGTAAGTGTCCTTATACATAAGAAACTTCCTCCGTTTGATTTATATATTGTACCACAACTTTATGCGCCCGCGCAATAATTATGCGATAATGGCAAAACGGCTTTCGGAAGCATTCACGCGCGGGGCGGCTGTCCGCCCGCGCGGGCGTTATCCTTACTTACGATGACGACCCCTTTCTGCGGCGCGTAATAGTCGCGCCTCAGCCTTACCGAAGAAACGACTTCGCCGCGGTAGAGAGAATCGCGGTACGCTTCGGATATAAGTCCGTTCTTCGGATGAGAAAGGTATCTCTCGTACTCGCCCTCTTTAAGCACGCCCTCGGTATCGGCGACGCGCTCGTATTCCTTACATTCGAGCACTTTGACGGTGACGCTCCTTATCCTGACGCTCTCTCCGTCGGTGTAAACGGGAAATCCGTAAAGGGTGAAAGTAAGCTTGCCTCCCTTACACTCCGAATATATCCGCAAAGGGTACGGGGTTACATTCAGGAAGCGGAAATCGGTAGCTTCGGATACCATAGCGTCGAGAGAACCGGGCAGATAGGAAACGGGAAGCGAATGGTGCGCCACGGAAACCGTTTCCATGCCAGCGCGAATGACGGCGTTATAAAGAGTAGAGGAAACCTGACAAACGCCGCCTCCTATGCCCTTGACGTATTTCCCGTCCTCTATGACGGGCGCCTCTCTGAATCCGCGCGCGGCGCTCCTTGCGCCTACCGCCGAATTGAAAGAAAACGTCGCGCCGCCCGTAACCACGTAGCCGTCGAGAAAGCCCGCGGCGAGTTCTATATTGTGCTTGCGCGCAGAGGACGAAGAAGAATAGTCGGTGGAAAATTCCGCGAGTTTTTCCCCGGGATACTC
>JADINF010000086.1 GCA_017694145.1 Candidatus Stercoripulliclostridium pullicola | reverse complement strand
GGTATTTACAAGGGCGCAATCGACGGTGAAACCTATAAGGTCGGCGATAAACAATACAACAGCGTAGGGGTTTATCGCAGGTTCTTCACGATAAAAGACCTCGGCAAACGTTACATTCTGTCTTTCCTCGGAGTGGCGAGCAACGCCGAAATTTACGTCAACGGCAATTACGTCGGATATAGCGAATGTTCGCACAATACTGCCGAATTCTATCTGGACGAACATCTCCGTCTGGGCGAGAACGAGCTCGTGGTGGTCGTGCATAAGTGGTGCAACGGTTCCTATCTCGAAGATCAGGACATGTTCCGCAACAACGGCATATTCAGGGACGTGCTCCTTTTCGTGAACGAAAAGACTTTCATATACGATTTCGAATTCTTCACGACGAAGCGCAACGATATGTACGACGCGATCATCAACGTCAACGTAGTCGATTTCGACGGCGCGAGCGTGACGGTCACGCTTACCGACAAAGGTAAGCTTATGGCGATACGCAGCGTGGAAGCGGCTTCGTGCGCGAAAATAATGCTCAATTCGCTCAAAGTAGAAGAATGGAGCGCGGAGGTGCCCAGGCTATACGATCTTACGATAACGTTGTCCGTACACGGTACGGTCATCGAATGTATACGCAAGAAAGTCGGTTTCAAGACGATAACGATAGAGGGCAGAGTATACAAGCTCAACGGCAAAAAGATCAAAGTTCTGGGCGTGAACCATCACGACACCAATCCGAGAACGGGATATTATCTGACTCCCGCGGAGATAGAGCGCGACGTACTGCTCTGCAAAGAATACAATATCAACACGGTGCGCACGTCGCATTATCCGCCCGATCCGTTGTTCCCGGAACTTGCTGACTATTACGGGCTGTATCTCATAGACGAAGCGGATATAGAAACGCACGGCACGCGCACTCCCGGGCAGATAAGCAACCGTCTTAAATGGAAAGACCATTATTGGGACAGGGTGAAAGGAATGTACATGCGCGACCGCAACTCGCCGAGCGTGATACTGTGGTCGCTCGGCAACGAGTCAGGCGGAGTGCGTTGCCAGGATTATTGCTACAAAATGCTTAAGCCGCTTACTCTTATCCCCGTGCATTACGAAGGCGCGATACGCACGCGCAGGGGAGGATACGACGTAGTCAGCGCGATGTATACCGACGTGAGAGCGGTGGCGAAAGCCGCGGAAGTGCATCCGAGCAGAAAGGATTTATACGCGATAGGGCCAAGCAAGGCAATTAAAGCAAAACCTTTCATACTTTGCGAATACGCTCACGCGATGGGGCTCGGACCCGGCAACCTCGAGGAATACGTCGAAACCTTCTTCAAGTACGACGAACTGATGGGCGGTTGCATATGGGAAATGGTGGACCACGCTATATTGCACGGCTGCGACAAACCGTATAAATACACTTACGGCGGAGATCACGGCGAATATACCCACGACGGCAATTTCTGCGTGGACGGACTTTTCTATCCAGACCGCACGCCTTCCACCGGGGCTTATAACGTGAAGAATTGCTACCGTCCCGTCAAAGCGCGACTGGTCGACGCGGGAATAATAGAACTTACCAACCGCAATTATTTCCGCAATTCCTCTTATATTACCGTGAAAGGCACGGTCATGTTCGAGGGTAAAGCGGTATTCAGATTCGAATTCCCTTGCGACATAGAGCCCCGTTCGAAACATATATACAATCTTAACTTCGACGTAAGAGGCGGGGATACGATGATAAACCTCGATTATTACGACGGCGCGAGATTGGTGGCGTTCGAGCAGCTCGAAGTACACCGCGCGCTTACCGAAGTGAGACCCATTCGCGGTAAAAAAGTCTCCGCCGAGCCTTACGGCGATATACTGGAAGTAACTTTCGACAGCGGTACCGTGCGTTTCGATCGCACAACGGGCGCGATAGCGAGTTACGTATATAACGGTATATCCTATTTCGCCGACAAACCCGCCAAATCGGGCAGGGGCAGATTCTATACCAACATTTTCCGTGCGCCGAGCGACAACGACATGTGTTTCTACCGTAAATGGAAGGAATACGGTTATAACGCGCTCATTTCCCGTAACGATACCTTCAATTATCAGGTATATGCGGACAGAGTCGAGATCAACGCCGTCAACGGAATGTATGCTTCCGGCGGCAGGAAAGTGCTTACGGTCAAAGACGTTTATACCGTGTTCGCGAGCGGAATAATCAGGGCTGAAAGTTCGGTGACTCCTTTCATCAAATTCGGTCCCATCCTTCCGAGAGTGGGCAAGACCGTGGAATTGAAAAAGGAATTCCGCGACATCGTGTATTACGGCAGAGGCGACAAGGAATGCTATCCCGATTTCAAGGCTCACGCGAGAATAGGCGTCTACAGGTCGGATATCGGAGATTTCGTCGAGCCGTATATCCGCCCGCAGGAGTCGGGTAACCGTACCGAAGTGCGTTATGCGGCGGTGCGTAATTCGGCGGGGGAAGGATTGATGTTCCTTGCCGATTTCGCCCCGTTCAATTTCGGCGCGAAAGAGTATTCCGATCAGGCGCTTGCCGAGTTCAGGCACCGCGAAGACATAGTGAAGGATCCCGAAGTGAATTATTATTCCGTGGACGGCTTCATGGGCGGAGTCGGGAGCGCGAGCTGCGGTCCGATGACTCTACCGGCATACAGGCTGAAATGCAACCGCAGTTATACTTATTCCTTCAAAATGATACCGTTCACTTCTCTCGAAGAAGACGTATTGAAACCGAACAATTTAACGGAGTGATATGAAATTCTACGCATTGGACCGCTCTACGGCGGTAACTGACTACAGGGACAGAAGAATTATAGAAGGGCTCACGCCCGCCAAAGAATTCGATTTTCGCGCGTCCAGGCACGAATATTACGTCGTGCAACTTATATTAGACCCCGAATACGACATGAGATCCGTCGCCATAACGACGGGAGCGTTGGAGAACGCTTCGGGCGGCAAACCCGTAGAACGCGCGGTGACTTGCTTCAACGCGGGCGGCGTGAACGCCGAAGGCGAAAAATTTACCCGTAAAATCAGCGTTTCCGAAGGAGTTTTGCAACCGCTGTTGTTCGGTATCGACCTTTCGCGGGCTGATGTAGGTAAACACTTCACCGTGGTGACCGTGGGCTCCGACAAGATCAGACTGAATTTCACTATCGACGACGAACTGGTATTCAGTCAGGGTACCGAAGACGGAAGCACTCGCGCCAGACTTAAATGGCTGAATTCCTCTCTGTGCAGCGACAAAAGGATCTTACGCGGCTACGAAGCGATTTCGGCGGAAAAGAACGCCCTCGGATTTACAGGTAAAAAAGCTTTGCTCGGTAACGACGGACTTATAGCAAACGTCGAAAGCCGTTTCGGCGAATCAAATTCGCTTACCGACGAAGTACAGCAGGAATTGTTCTACCGTCCGATGGAATTTCTGGCGGCGGGGCAGAAGTTCAAGTACAATAAACTTAAAATCGTCGCGCGCGCGGGGACGGCTACTCTCACCGCCGACGGAAGAAGCGAAAAACTGCGCATAGACGTGAGTGCCGAAGCCACTTACGAAGGGGCTTTACGCTACGAAATCAAACTGACCGCAGATTCCGACGTCATAGCCGAAGACGTGTGCCTCAAAGCTTATTTCAAGGCTGCCGACTTATTCTCCGGACTGGGCGTAGAGGGGGGCAAATTTACGGATGACGTCGCGTATAAACGCTGTCCGGGGATATATTCCGACGCACTGTTTATCGGCAACGTCAACTGCGGCGCGCGGCTCTCGTTCGGAGCCGATAAAGGCGCGAGCGCGCCTGTTTACGGCAGATTCGCTTATTACGAGAACAAAGAGGACGAATGGTATAACTTCGGGAAAGGCGGCGTAAACGTCGTGCGTACCGATGACGGAGCGGAACTCACGGTATATACGGGCAAAACGGTGTTTACCGCAGGGGCAGCCAAGACGTACCGTTTCACGCTTCATCTCACGCCATTCAAACCGCTGGATCTTGCCAACGCATTTTCCAATCGCTTCGCGGGCGACAGGATAGCCGGCAACTACGGCGAGATGCTCGCGAGAGCCGAAACCGACGGAATGAAGTACCTCGATCTCCAATACAACGGCGAACTTAACCGCTGCGCCAATTCACCGTTTGACGGAATAGAGGCTCTTAAAGACCTTGCTTTGGAAGCCCATAAACGCAAAATAGGACTTGCTATCGCTTATACTCCGGGAGCGGTCTCCGCGGATTCCGCGGAAGCGTGCGCTTTCCATGCTTTGGGCGACGAAGTGTTGTTACGCAGTCGCGGCAGCGCGGAAGATTACTCTCCCTGCGTGCTTCCGTGCGTGACCGGAGCGGGTCAGGACGGGACGGCTACTTTACTCACCGTACCCGGATCGCGCGCCGAGAACTATTACGTCGAAGGCGTGAATTATCTTATAAATAATGCTGACCTTAACGCTATAAGCATGTCGGATCCTACGCTTACGCGCAACACCGCGGAGCGCGTCGCCAAATGCGTTAAGCGTAAGCGCGGGATAGAGGGCCTTGTCGAGATAGGCTTCAGAAACAGATTTAACGAAGAGAACGGCTATGCCGGAGCTTTGAACGCCTATGCCGACATATTGCCTTTCGCAGACAAGCTCTACGCTACGGACGCAGACGTCACGCGGCAGGCGGATCGGGTGCTGACTGAAGTTTCGGGTATCCCGTACGGACTCAACGCGGATTGCCGCTACGACGCTAGTATATGCAGGAGTTTGCTTTTCGGAATGTTGCCGAGATACGGCGAAGAGGAGGCAACGAGCGCGGCTCTTGCCGACCTCAATGCGGTTTTTGCCGGCTTCGATATGAGCAAAGCGGAGATGAAAGGGTACTGGGATCACACCAATCCCGTGCGCGTAGATACGCCTACCGTGCGTTGCACATGCTATATCGACGGCGGGAATATGCTGGTAGCAATTTATAACGAGAATTCGAAAGCCACCCGTTTCGAGATAGGTATTGAAAATAAATTAGGTTTCACTACCGTGGGCAAGCGCGTTTACGCGCCCGGGATCGTCGGATTGCAGAAAAAGAAGCGCGTCAATTTCAATAAGCCGTTAAGGCTGGCGGGGCACAGGGGTATCATCGTCGTTGTGCGCGAAAAGAAGCGCGCCAAGGCAAAAGAATTGTAAAATTTATAAGTTTCGGCAATCTGTCCGAAGCCGTCCGCTTGCAGTGGACGGCTTTTTCCGTTCCGGTCAAAGAACGAAAACGCGCGGCATTTTGCTTCGCTTACGTTCGCGCGCACGCGCTTCCGCGTATAATATTTAACGGAAATTTCGGAAAGCGTATTGAAATGCGCGCTCTCGTATGTTACAATTTATCCGTATATATCTCAGATCGTATATGCTTCGGCATATCGGCATATTCGAAAAGGTGCGCCTATGTATTCTGCTGTAAAAAGTCGGAAGGTTTTATTGATGGTTTTGGCGTTGTTCGCCGCTGTCTGCGCGTGTATTTTCTTTTACGCGGGCGCGGGCGACGCGCGTTTCGATCGGGAAGCCGAAGCCGCGGGAACTCTCGACGGCGACGGCAGCCCGCAGAATCCGTACCTTATAGCCGACGCGGAAGACCTCGCGATAATGGCGGATCTCGTCAATAACGACTCCGACAACACTTACCGCGTCTCTCATTATTCGCTGACCGCTTCGATAAACCTCGACGAGCTTGCGACAAGCGAATTGAAATTCGCCCCGATAGGTACGAGTACCAAGCCGTTTACAGGCCAATTCAATGGAAACGGCAATATAATTTATAACCTTCGCATAACGGAAAATTCCTCCGTGGCGCCGCTTCAGGCAGACCAGTATATCGGATTGTTCGGCTACGTAGGCAACGGCGGCAGCGTATCGAACGTGGGCGTAACGGGTGCTGCATACGGCAAGAATACGGCTCTTATAATAGGCGGCATCGCCGGTTA
>JADINF010000085.1 GCA_017694145.1 Candidatus Stercoripulliclostridium pullicola | reverse complement strand
CTCTTTGCCCATGGCTCCCATATAAACGGTAGCCGTCAAAGCGCATAAAGCTTCGTTAGAGCATATATTCGACGAGGCGCGTTCTCTCTTGATATGCTGTTCGCGGGGCTGTAAAGTAAGCACGTAAGCCTTGCGCATATCCCTGTCTACCGTTTCACCCACTATTCTGCCGGGCAACTTGCGCACTTCCTTTTCCTTACACGCGATAAAGCCGAGATACGGTCCGCCGAACGCAAGGCTCATACCGAGAGGTTGTCCTTCGCCCACGGCTATGTCCGCGCCGCATTCGGCGGGAGTTTTCAATGCGGCGAGCGCTATAGGGTTACACCCCGCTATAAACTTCGCGCCCGCGGCGTGAGCCGCTTCCCCTATCGCGTCGAGATCTTCGATAAGTCCGAAATAGTTGGGTTGTTCGACATATACCGCCGCCGCGGAAGCGTCGAGAAGCGCTTTCAGCGCGCTAACGTCGGTCGCGCCGTCCTTAGACGGAATTACGTTCAATTCCATACCTTTCGCGGTGAGGTACGTTCTCATTACGGCGAGGACGTCGGGGCGAACGTTATCCGTTACGAATACTTTATAACGCCCGCGCTCTTTAGTCATCAAAGCCGCTTCCGCAGCCGCCGTAGCGCCGTTGTAAAGACTTGCGTTGGACACGTCCATTCCCGTCAGAAGACATATATAAGTCTGATACTCGAACATCGCCCCGAGGATACCCTGCGACATTTCCGCCTGATACGGGGTGTACGCGGTCACGAATTCGCTGCGCGCGGCGATCGCTTTCACCACGGCGGGGATATAGTGCCTGTAAGCTCCCGCGCCGCGCATACAGCTACGGTAAACGCGGTTCAAGGAAGCCGTTTTTTTCAATTTCTCGTAAACTTCCTGTTGCGAAAGTCCTTCCGGAAGCTTAAGCTTGTCGGATCTGAGTTTGACCGGGATGTCCTCGAAAAGCTCGTCTACGCTTTTAACGCCTATCGCGGCGAGCATTTCCTCGCGTTCCCGCTCGGTTACAGGTATATAATCGGACATCTCAAAGCCCCGCCTTATACGCCGCTTCGTCCATAAGATCCGCGTTGAGCCCGTCGATCTTTATCTTACATATCCACGCCGCCATGGCGTCGGAATTGATGAGCTCCGGAGCGTCCTCGAGTTCGGAATTCACCTCGGTTATCACGCCGCCGACAGGCGAGAATATCTCCGAAGCCGCTTTCACGGATTCCACTTCGCAAAGTTTTTCGCCCGCTTTCACCGCAGAACCTACTTCGGGGAGTTCGACGTACACCACGTCGCCGAGCTCGCCTGCGGCGTAATCGGTAATGCCCACTGCGGCTATATCGCCGTCAACGTCAGCCCATTCGTGCGACTTCGTAAAATAAAGACTCATATTGCACCTCTTCAGGATTTATTTACGGGGTTACCCGTATGTTTCAATTTTTTGCGCCCGCTTTATAAAACGGTAACGGTACGCGCGCGAGTTTAAGGCGCTTGCCGCGCACCTCGGCACAAAGTTCGCAGTCGGCGTATTCTCTGCGAACGCGGAGCATGGCGATCGCGTAGCCTAACGAAGGAGCCATAGTACCGGAAGTGGCGATCCCCGCTTCCTCTCCTTCAGCCGTAAATATCGGAGTTCCCTCACGCACTATGCCCCTGTCTGCGACCCTCACCCCTATCCTTACGTATTGAGGCGGACGGCTCAATAAAGCGGCTTTACCGATAAAATCCTCTTTTGTATATTTGACGGCGAAATCCAGTCCCGCTTCGGAAACGGGATAGTCGGCGCGGAGTTCGTGCCCGTATAACGGCATAGCCGCTTCCGTTCTGAGCGTATCGCGCGCGCCGAGCCCCGCGGGTATCAAGCCGTAAGGCGCGCCTGCTATCATGAGCGCGTCGTAAAGTTTAAGAGCGTCCGAAGGCGCGCAGTACAGTTCGTAACCGTCTTCGCCGGTGTAACCGGTACGCGAAACGAGAGCGTTCACGCCGCCTACGGTCACGTTTTCCTTGAAAGAATAATATTTTTCGGGAAGTTCCGCCGCGTCGGCTATAGCGCACAAAATCTCTTTCGAACGCGGTCCTTGTAACGCGAGTTGAGCGACCTTATCCGAAATATCGCCGAGTTCGACCTCGAAATCGTCGAGATTCGCGCTCATCCATTCGAAATCTTTATCTTTATTCGCGGCGTTCACGACGATGAGAAAATCCTCTGCGCTTTTCTTGTAGACGAGCACGTCGTCCACGGCGCCGCCGCCGGGATAACACATAAGCGAATAGCGTACCCTGCCCGCGTCCATCACGGTGAAATCGTTTGTCAAGACGTGATTAAGCGCCTTGACGGCGTCCTTACCCTTCAATGTGAATTCGCCCATGTGCGACACGTCGAAAAGACCTGCCGCGTTACGCACGGCGTTGTGTTCCGCGATGATACCTTGCGGATACCGCACGGGCAGTTCGTAACCCGCAAAATCGACCATAACTCCGCCGCGTTCGATATGTTCGGCGTAAAGAGGAGTGCGTTCGGACATAAGCGTAGCCTCCGGGCAAATATTGGCATATCATTATTATACAGCCGCGCGCGCGACTTATCAATAGTATTAACTTATTTCGAGAGGCGTTTTTAACGCGGCAACGCCGGTAATCTCAACCTTTGACGACGTTGACTTCGCGCATAAGCTTGTCGAAATCGCCGTC
>JADINF010000084.1 GCA_017694145.1 Candidatus Stercoripulliclostridium pullicola | reverse complement strand
AAAGTCGCCGTTCTGATATGGTCCGCGATAATGCGTATCGCTTTGAGCGCTTCGCCTTCCGCCTTCTTGCCCGAAGCCTCGGTTATGTAGTCGACTACCGGGCGCAGCACGTCCGTTTCGTATACCGACTTGTAGCCGTTCAACATGGCGAGCGTCCTTTCGAGCCCCATTCCCGTGTCCACGTTCTTCTGATCGAGAGGAGTGTAACTGCCGTCGGGATGCTTATAGTATTGCATGAAAACGTTGTTCCATATCTCGACGTACCTTCCGCAATCGCACGCGGGCGAACATTCGGGAGAACAAGGCTCCTTGTCCGTCACGATGAATATCTCCGTGTCCGGTCCGCAAGGACCGGTCGTACCCGCTATCCACCAGTTGTTTTTCTTCGGAAGATAGAAAATACGCTCTTTCGGTATGCCGAGCTCTTCCCAGCGCTCCGCGCTCTTTACGTCCCTCGGGCAGTCCTCGTCGCCCGCGAATACCGACACCGCGAGCTTCGAAGGCGAAATGCCCAGCTCTTTAGTAAGAAACTCGTAGGAATATCCTATGCTCTCGTAATTGAAATAATCTCCGAGCGACCAGTTGCCGAGCATCTCGAAAAAGGTGCAGTGCGTGTCGTCGCCCACTTCGTCTATATCGCCGGTGCGTACGCACTTCTGCACGTCGGTGAGCCGCTTACCTCCGGGGTGCTTCTGTCCGAGAAGATACGGCACCAGCGGGTGCATCCCCGCGGTAGTGAAAAGTACCGTCGGATCGTTTTCCGGTATCAGTGAAGCGGAAGGGATAACTGTGTGTCCCTTCGACGCGAAAAAGTTCAGATATTTGCTTCTCAATTCCTTTGAATCAAGCATTTCCGTCCTCCGTCAAAGTCGCGGTTATACATTGCCCGTTAGGGAGATATATGCCGTTCAGGGCTTCCTTTTCGTTGTATTTAAGACCCATATCCATGGGTTTGTCGCTTCTGTAGATCATATAGGGCACGGGCTCGGAGGTATGCGTTTTCACGCATATCGGGGTCGCGTGATCGGGTAGCACCGCTATACCGTAATCACCGCTCTGGTGCTTCAGATAATCCCACATTTCGCCGAGCACCCAGTCCACCTTTTCTATGGCTCTGACCTTGCCTTCTACATCCCCCTGGTGTCCGCATTCGTCGGGCGCTTCCATATGGAGATAGACGTAGTCGCATCCCATCGCGAAGCATTGCTTGGCGGCGTTGGCTTTACCGCGCCAGTTGGTGCTCAAAGTGCCGGTCGCGCCCTTTACGTTCGGGGAATACATTTCCGTTCCTTTGGCGATACCTTTGAGAAGATCGACTGCGGATATGATCGCGCCTTTCAGTTTGAAGCGGCTTTCGAAGCTCACGAGCGCGGGTTTGGTGCCCGCTCCCCAGAACCATATATGGGTGGCGGGATGTTTGCCGGCCGCTATGCGTTTAAGGTTGACGGGGTGCTTCGCGAGTATCTCTCCCGAACGCCTGATGAATTCGGTAAGCACGTCGCCCGTAACGCCTTTAGGAAGATAATCCCCTACCTTCTTGTCGGTGATGTCGTGCGGAGCGGTGAGAGTCATACCCATAGAGCCGTGCGCTATGACAAGGCAATGGCGGTAACTTACTCCCGAATAAAATGAGAAATTTTCGTCGCCCAGTGCGTCCTGTACTGCACTTATGAGCTCTTGCGCTTCCGCAGTGGAAATCTCGCCGGAGCTGTAGTCGAGCATAACTTTATCCTCGAGCGCGGGCGCGTCGGAAAGGGTCACGAGATTGGTACGCACCGCTATGTCGTCGTCTTTGAGAATAACGCCGATGCTCAGAGCCTCGAGGGGGCTTCTGCCGCTGTAATATTTTTCGGGTTCGTAGCCGAGCACGGAGAGATTGGCGACGTCGGAGCCGGGCTTCATTCCGTCGGGAATGGTCTTGACGAGCCCTATCTGCGCGCCTTCGGCAAGTTTGTCGAAATTCGGCGTAGCCGCAAATTCGAGCGGCGTTTTGCCGCCGAGCTTATCGAGCGGTCTGTCCGCCATTCCGTCGCCGAGTATGACCAGGTATTTCATAATAGACCTCGCATAAATACCGCCGCAACGGCAAGAATACCGTTCGTGCGTTTATGGAATATTATATCCTAAATTAAATTAATAGTCAAAGATATTGAATTGACAAATTGAATTGACAACGACTCATAAATATGATAATATCTAAAAGCACGACGGGAAACCGTCCGGAATATCCCGATTAACTACGGAATGGAGAAGTACCCAAGAGGCCGAAGGGGCTCCCCTGCTAAGGGAGTAGTACGTGAGAAGCGTAGCCAGGGTTCAAATCCCTGCTTCTCCGCCAAAGAAATCCTAAATCGAACACCTAAATTCGGTTTAGGATTTTTTCTTACCCCCAATACGGTATTTCGCTTAAAAATAAGCAATTTTGAGCCGATTTTGCACTTTTGACGGGGGTTCGAATAAAAGCGGTAAAAATCCTGCCCGAGAGGTTGCGATTCGAACCCAACGAAAACAATAATCTAATCAGCAGTATAACAACGCGAAAACAATCTCGGAAAAATACGAGAGAGCGAAAAAGCGGAGAATTTCGCAAGCGGTTCAGCGCAAAACTCCGCTTCGCTCTCGCTTTCCGTTCAGCCGATCAGTTTTGTTACGGCGTGTGCTTGTCTGGCGGAGCGAAGCGACGCCACTTGTCATAGACAAGCAC
>JADINF010000083.1 GCA_017694145.1 Candidatus Stercoripulliclostridium pullicola | reverse complement strand
CGCGGCGAGCGAGGAAATCGCGCTTATCCCACGATTCATCGACAGCGTTTACGTCGGCAAACTGCGCGAAAGTTTCGTTTACAGACCGCGCGCGATATTCGTGATTGGAGCCACCGCCGGCGCTCTTCCCGCCGCGGGTTCGTATAAAGCGATAATGTCCGAACTGGATCTCGTGAGAATGGAGGACGCCGGGATACGCCTATATCCCGCGCCCGCCGACAGAGTCCGCGAGGAACAGTTCGCGATACTCGATCTGGTCACGAAAACGGATAAACTTTACGTCGGTTATCCTCTTACGGAGCCCGACGGCTCCGTCAACAGACCTTCCCCGCTCATCACCGAGGCGCAGGCGGTCATAGGCGCGAAAGTCGTTTCGCTGGAGAAAAGATTTACCGTGGACGGCGCGCGCGATATGGCGGAGCTCGAAGACGTGGCGGTCAGTCCCGCGAACGCCGCTTTCGAATTCCTGATGGCGTGTTCGGGCGCTATTAAGGAAGGAGAGGAGGGCGAACGCGCTTACGAGATGAGGAAAAGACTCTACAATTCTCTCACTCCTGCGGAGCGCTTCGAGATAAACGTGAGCCACGCGCACGTAACTCCGAGCGTGCCGCTTACCGGTTCGTTTACTTACGACCGCTACGGGCTCGGCACACGGGTGAGTCAGCTTGAGAGTTATTTTCGTTGCCCTTACGCACATTTTCTTCAATACGGTCTGCGGCTCAAAAAGCGCGACGACGGTAAACTTGCCGGTCTTGATATCGGCATCCTCGTGCACGCCGTAATGGAGGAATATTTCCGCGCGGTGCGCGGTAAGCTGAGGGTATCGGACGCGGAGGAGCTGGAAGCGGAAGCGCGTAAAGCCGCGGATAAGGTTTTTTCGGATCCGCAGGTGGACGTTTTCAGAACGAACGCTTCTTCCGCGCACTTGCTCGAACGGCTCAGAGCGGAATGTCTTACCGCGGCGAAGAAGCTTACCGAAAACGTTTTGCGCGGGAAGTTCGATCCCGTGTACGTAGAAATGGATTTCGGTATGCGCGGAGCGCCGCCGCTTACGGTAGCCACCTCTTTCGGCGACGTCCACCTGCGCGGGAAGATAGACCGCGTGGATATTTATAACGGCTACGTTTCCGTGGTGGATTACAAGACGGGGAAGGAGAGCGGCTCGCTCGACAACGTTTATTTCGGTAAAAAGATACAGCTTTACGTATATCTTTCCGCGGTAAGTAAAAATCTCGGCGTAAAGCCCGCGGGTGCTTTTTACGCCAACATCGGCAGCGGTTTCACCGCTAAAGGCGCGGATTACTCTTACAAAGGTTCGGCGCTCGCGGAGCCCGAAGTGGCGATGGCTTTCGACGCGGGACTTGCCGAAAGCGGAAGCGACACCGTTAAATCCGACGTGGTGCCCGTTTCGCTCAAAAGGGAGAAGAGCGGCGAACTTACGGTGAAAGGTGGTTTGAGCGCGGAGCAGTTCGCGGAAGTCATCGACTACGTGAATAAGCTTATATGCGGCGCGCTCGAAGAGATCAACGCGGGCTACGCCGAAAAACGCCCGTTGGGCGCGGCGTGCAAATATTGTTCTTTCCTCGGCGTCTGCGGAGGCGCGCCCGAAGGCGCGGAGAGAGAATTCGTTAAAGGCGTTTTGCCGTACGGGAGGGGCGAAGAATGAGCTCGAAAATCGATTGGGCGAGAAGCGGTCAGGACAAAGCGCTCGTTTTCGACGGGAAAAACATGCTCGTGTCCGCTTCCGCGGGAAGCGGCAAGACTACCGTCATGGTGGAGAAGATAAGACGTTATCTCGTAAACGGCGGCAGTTTGTCGCGGCTCATAGTGGTGACCTTTACCAGGGCGAGCGCCGCAGACATGCGCGAAAAGCTGGAAAAAGAGATACGCGAGCTCGTGCGCAAAGGCGGGGAGGAGGCGGCGCGCTACCGTAAGGAGCTAAGGAATCTGCCGCTTGCGTACATCGGCACGATAGACAGTCTGTGCGCCGAGATTTACAAGCGTTATTTCGAGGACGTCAACAGGAGCCCCGTATTCGCCGTACTCGACGAGGACGAAGCGCGCGCCTTGCGCCGCGAGGCGATGGAGCAGACGGCGGAGGAATACCTCGCAGAAGGGAACGAAGATTTCGCGGAGATGGCGAAATACTACGCCGACGGCAGGGATTTCGAAGGTTTATATGCGGCGATAGGCTCCGTAATGGACTTTCTGTCGGTGCAGGAAGATCCCGACGGCTTTCTCGAGCGCGCCCTGGCGACAGCCGCTAAGCCTTTCGACGAATCGCCCGGCGTGGAATATTTGAGGAAATCCTACGTCCGTAAATTCGCCCGTCTCGCTCCGCGCGCGGAGCGCGCGAGAGAATGCGCGAAACTTATTCCCGAAGCCAAAGTGAAAGCGGCGCTCGCCGTGATAGACGCGGCGGCGGAGGGCGTAAACGTCGTACTGCACGCCGACAGCACGCGAAGATTTTATACCGCTATTCATTCTTACGTTCAGCAGTCGGGTTTCCCCTCGCGTTCCATCAGATACACAGCCGAACAGTGCGACGCGCTCGCCGAGGCGCGCGCGTACGTCAACGCCGTAAAAGATCTTTTCAAGGAAGCTTCGTCGGTATTCGGCGAATACGAAGAAGCCGCGGCGCTCGAACGGGGAGTAGCTTCTGGCGCGGAACGCCTTATATCGGCAGTGCGCCGCGTCACCGAGGTATACGCGGCGATGAAAGAGGAACGCGAGTCCCTGGACTTCGCCGACGTGGAGCGATTCGCCCTTAAAATACTTTCCAATCCCGAACGCGCGAAGGAACTTCGCGACGGCACCGATTACATTTTCTTCGACGAATATCAGGATACCAACAGGCTGCAGGAAGCCATCATCGGCGCCGTGGCGAAAGACAATCTGTTCATGGTGGGCGACGTCAAACAGTCCATATACCGATTCAGGCACGCCGAACCGCAGATATTCCTGGACAGATACCGTAGGTACGAAGGACGGGAGCAGGGCAGTAACGTTCCGCTCAACATGAACTTCAGGAGCTCGCAGGCTATACTCGAATTCATAGACAAAGTCTTTTCGGTCCTGATGACCTACGATTTCGGCGGGCTCGATTACGGTTCGACTTCGCGTTTCAACAAAGCGGGTATCGATTTCAAAGGTTTGGGCGACGAAGCGCAGATCGGCGTGGCGGTATTTACGAAGGAAGAGGAAGAAGAAACCGAGCTCCCCGAAGTATACAGCGTGCGCGAAGCTCCCGCGCCGCCCGAGCGGCGCGACAAAGAGGCGGAATATATCTCTTCCGAAATAAGGCGCCTTATAGCCGCCGTGAAGATACCCGATAAGGAAAGCGGCGAAATGCGTAATATGCGTTACTCCGACATAGCCGTGCTCGTAAGGAAGCACGATTCCGCGGCGAGCATAGCCAAAGCTTTTGCCGGATACGGGATACCCTACGATTTTTCAAGACCCGATCCCGCGGCGTTCACGCGCGATCTCAACGCCATAATTTCGATGATCAAGGTCATAGACAATCCCTCAGACGATCATGCGCTCGCGGCGGCGATGCTTTCGCCGTTCGGGGGCTTTGCGGAGGACGAGCTCGCCGCGATAAGCGACGAAGGAGAGGGGGAATACTTTTACGAGAGGGTGCGCTCTCATACGGGCGTCTACGCCGCCCGCGTGAAAGAGTTTAACGAGCGCGTTTCGCGTTACCGCAAGCTTTCCGCTTTGACCGACGTGTCGTCGCTTATAGCGCGCATCGCGACCGAAACGGGTTTTCTCGCAGGCTTGCTCGCCGACGGCGAGTACGAGCGCATAGACATGTTCAACGCTTACGTCAAGTATCTACAGAACAAAGAGGCGGCAAAGGACGTGACTAAATTCTTGAAATTCAGCGAAACGCCTTTCAAGCCGCCCGCGAAGAGCGGCGACGATTGCGTGCGTTTCATGACGATACACGCGAGCAAAGGTTTGGAATTCCCCGTAGTGTTTCTTGCGCGGGCGGGCGGCGGTTTCGTCAACACAGACAAATTCGATTCCGTGATACTCGACCCGGAACTGGGAATAGGGGTAAAAAGCTACGACGAAGATACGCGGGCAAGCGACAAGCCTTTGTCGAGGAAGGCTATCGAGCTCAAGAACGCCAACGAAAACAAGCTCGAAGAGCTCAGGTTGCTGTACGTAGCTACCACCAGGGCGCGCTTCAGACTGTACGTGACGGGAACGCGCGGCACGCGCGACGGTTGGGGCGCGGAATATCCCGAAAAATGCAACAGCTATCTCGCGCTTCTGGATTACGCGGCGGCGAACGATCCTTCTTTGAAAAAATATTTTATCTTCGATCCCGAGGCGGGAGCGTTGCCGTCGGAGGAGAAAAGAAGACGCGGTATATATACGCTCGACGGCGGCGAAAAAATAACTTATTACGAATATCCCTTTGCCGAAAGCGCGGAAATAAGCAACAAATATACGGTTACGGCGCTTAACTCCGTAGCGGAGAGCGATTCGGAAGGCGAGAGCGTTTCCGAACAATATGTGCCGAGTTTGGGTTCCGTCGATACCGAAACGGGTATCCTTTACCACAAAATAATGGAACTTATCGATTTCGGCGACTGTTCGCTCGACGGAGTGAAGACGCAGCTCGGGGCGATGGCTCGAGCGGGAGTCGACGTCAGCGGAGCGGACGCGGAGAAAATAGCCGAAGCGGTGCAAAACCCGCTATTCGACGGCGCGCGCACGGGCAAAACATTACGCGAACGCGAATTTATTTATTATGCGCCGGCGCGCGAAATACTGCGCGACTGCGCTTCGGAAGACAAAACGCTTTTACAGGGAGTCATCGATCTTATAATACTTTCCGAAGAAGGCAACGTTCTGGTCGATTACAAAGTAACCAACGCTTCCGCCGATACCGTGCGGGCGCGCTACGGCGAGCAGGTGCGCCTGTATGCGCGTGCTTTTGAAGAAATTACCGGCTTGCGTCTTGCAAGAAAAGCCGTTTTCATCCTCAACCGCAACGAGGTAGTGGATTTCTGACGCCTGCGGCGTTTGTGCGGTAATTTAAGAGTAAAATTTACTTTTCGCGGAGGCGCGTTTCGGCTTTCTACGCATACTGTTTTAAGGTAAAAATGCGTTCATCAGCCTCTTATGCGCGGCACGAGTGCCCGCGCGGCGCGTTCCGCGCGCATATTTTATATTATTATTAAAATAAATTTGCTAAAAGGGGTTGCAAAATACCACGCTTGCCTTTATAATAATGCTATACACTTGCTAATTAGGAGAGGGATATGGAATTTATCGACAGCATTAAGTCGTTTCTGACGAACGATCTTAATTTCCTCAATCTCAGCGGAGCTCTCAATCCCGCTGTGTACGTTTTGTTGTTCGGCTCGATCGTGTTGCTGGTGCTTTTCTTCATCGCGCTCGGCATCCGCTCGGCTTCCAAAGGGAATAAGTTCCGCAAACATCTCGAAGATACCGCCGCTTTCGTCAATGCCGGCGATACTATCGACGAGAATAACGTCGCCGATCTCAACGCGCGTATCCAGAGCCCCTTGATGGCTCGCGCCGTTGCGAAAGGTTGGGGGGCTTTCCTCGATCAACAGACCGGTTATCCTTCCGATTATATCTCCGAAAACGAGGTTTTCGGCGACCGTAAGAATAATCCCGATTACAAAGGCGGCAAAGGTTTCTTTGCTTTCTTCGGCGCGGTGATAGTATTGCTTTGCGCGCTTCTTGCCGCTATAGGTTGCATCGACACCGTGAGAGGTATCGACGTTTCCACAGGCGCCGGAGTCGCCGCGGTGATGGAATTCATCCTTCCCGTTATCGGCGCGATAGCCGTACCGCTTATCGTTTACGTTATTCTGCTCGGTATTCTCGGTATCCTTTCCAATTCTCTTCTGAAGAGCACCACCGCGGCGTTCCGCTCCTTCCAGGACGCGCTCGACACCAAAGTGATAATCTTCCGTGAAACGCAGGACGAATTCATCACCGAGAACATCGAAGAGATCAATGCGGCGATCGAAGACATTATCGCCAGCAAGCTCGGCGACAGCGAGATACTCGAGATAGTTACCACTCCCGAGATAGACGAAGAGCTCGCCGTACCCGAAGAACCCGCGCCCGTAGCGGAAGAACCCGCTCCTGCGCCCGAGCCCGCCCCCGCTCCCGTAGAGGAAGCCGCCGCGGCGGAGGAACCCGTACAGACCAAAGAGCAACTGCTCCTTCAGCTCGTTTATATCGCGGACGCGGCGTCCAAAGACCCCGACATCACCGCAGACCAGCTCATCGAACTCGCGCAGTATCTCGAGGAAGCGAGAGCCAACGGAGATTATAACGACGAGGAGAACGAAATATTCGACGCTTGTATGATCATCCTTTCGGGAACTTATTACGAGCGTTTCGAGAAGAAAGAGGACGAATAGGAGAAACTTACATCATGGAAGCCGACCCTTACAGTTGTTATCACATGATCAAATGAAGCCGAAGCCGCCGTTTTAACATACGGCGGCGTCCCGATGCGTGCACTTCCGACAAAGGGATACGGCTTCGTATCCCTTTAATTATTGCATTCAGAGGAGGTGGACGAAATGATTCAGATCTTTCAGACCGCGGGCAAAAGGCTCGTGGAGCAGTCCAACGAATTCAGCGGCGGAATAAATATCCGCAACAAATGGATACATCTCGAGAATCCTACCGATCGTGAAATCGAGCTTATCGAGCGCGTGACCGGCGTAAGCGAGGATATGCTCAAAGCGGCGCTGGACGTCGAGGAACGCGCCCGTATCGAATCAGACGAAGGCGACATGCTCGTACTGTTCGACATACCTACGATAGAGGACGAGGACAGTTATTACAGTTATTCCACTATGCCTCTCGGCGTGGTGATTACCGACAACTGCGTCATAACCGTTTGTCTCAAGGAAAATTCCATAATTTCCAACCTTATCAACAACCGCATCAAAAATCTGGATACCGCGAAGCGCGAAAACTTCCTGTATCAGATGCTGTACAATACGCACGTCAAATTCCTTCAATATCTTCGTCAGATAGACAGGTCTTGGCAACGCATACAGATGGAACTGCACCGCTCCACGAAAAACAAAGAGCTCATTCAGCTGCTTGACCTCGAGAATTCGCTCGTATATTTCTCGGCGTCGTTGAGAGCTAACAGTCTTATCATAGAGAGACTTATGCGCAGTAATTCGGTGAAAAGCGAGGAGGACGCGGAGCTTCTCGAGGACGTCGGCATAGAGAACAGGCAGGCGGTCGATATGTGTAATATTTACAGGGACATATTGTCGGGCACGATGGACGCTTACGCTTCCATAATCAGCAACAACGTCAACTCGATAATGAAACTGCTCACCGTTATAACGCTCATCATTTCGATACCTACGTTATTCGCTTCGTTGTGGGGAATGAATACGGGAGTGCCGTTCGAAGGTCAAAAATACGGATTTTACGTGGTGACGGGCATAAGCCTTATCATCGCGGGAGTGGCGGGATACTATCTGCTCAGAACGAAAAAGGAAAAGAACGTCGAGGAGATCCGCAAGAGTATCCGTCGCCGCAACAAGAAAAACTGAGTAACATAATACGAAACCGCGCAAGCGGTTTTTTTGTATAAGCGGAAAAAGAGCGTTGCTTTTTTTATCGGCGCAATGTAGAATTAACGTATGCTCATTCCCGAATATCTGATAAAAGCGACAGAGGAAGCGTGCGGGGGCTATAAGCCGAACGAGTTACGCGAAAGGGCGCGCGAGCTCAGCAAGAGATATCTTGCGGGAAGCGCGGAAGGGGGGCGCGTCGTCAACG
>JADINF010000082.1 GCA_017694145.1 Candidatus Stercoripulliclostridium pullicola | reverse complement strand
CCCTTTTGACAACGGAACTTATCTCTCGCTGTCTGACTCCCTATAATCAAGTATCCGTCATTCGAAGTTTGATAAGCTTCGGTAAGTCGTGAAACCCCCTAGGCTATTCAGTGCTCTACCTTCGGTACTCTGTATAGAGGCTAGCCCTAAAGCTATTTCGAGGAGAACCAGCTATATCCGATTTCGTTTGGAATTTCTCCGCTAACCACAAGTCATCACCGGTCATTTCAACGAACGTGTGTTCGGTCCTCCACAGTGTCTTACCACTGCTTCAACCTGCTCATGGTTAGGTCAATCGGTTTCGGGTCTACGGCATGCAACTATTCGCTCTATTCAAACTCGCTTTCGCTTCGGCTTCGGTACTGAATACCTTAACCTCGCTACACACCGTAACTCGCCGGCCCGTTCTACAAAAAGTACGACACCACACCCTAAAGTGCTGTGTCTGCTTGTAAGCATAGGGTTTCAGGTTCTCTTTCACTCCCCTCCCGGGGTTCTTTTCACCTTTCCCTCACGGTACTATACTCTATCGGTCACTAGGTCGTATTTAGCCTTAGGAGATGGTCCTCCCGCATTCCCACCGGATTCCTCGTGTCCTGTGGTACTCCGGATACACTTCGCCTTCCCGTCGTTTCGCCTACGAGGCTCTTACTCTCTATGGCTCAACTTTCCAGTTGAATTCAACTACAACGGTCCGTGCTAAACAGTGTCCATACCCCGTCTTATATTTCTATATTACGGTTTGGGCTCTTTCCCTTTCGCTCACCACTACTCAGAAAATCGATTCTTTTCTTTCTCTTCCTCCGGGTACTAAGATGTTTCAGTTCCCCGGGTTCCCTTCGTATACCCTATGTGTTCAGGTATCGATAACGCAGCATTACCTGCGCTGAGTTCCCTCATTCGGATATCCACGGATCAAAAGTCATTTGCACTTCCCCGTGGCTTTTCGCAGCTTATCACGTCCTTCTTCGGCGCCTAGTGCCAAGGCATCCACCCTACGCTCTTCATAGCTTAATCTCGTCTTGATTCTCTAATTAAAGAAACATTATCTCGGTTTAATCCTCAGCAAAATATCTTCGCAATTTATTCCAGCTCGTTTCTACGCTTAATTCGTATTACTCTGAAACGTTATTTCTTAGATATTTTAAGATTATTTGTATGTCTACTCTTTATGCAGTTGTCAAGGTGCAGGAGTTCGCCGCTTATGCGGTCTGGTAGGCTGAAGTGGACTCGAACCACCGACCTCGCGCTTATCAGGCGCGTGCTCTAACCTGCTGAGCTACCAGCCTATATCTTATTGGTGGAGATATGCGGATTCGAACCGCAGACCCCCTGCTTGCAAAGCAGGTGCTCTACCAACTGAGCTATACCCCCATGCCGCAAGTGCCGTCTTTATAAGGTACGAACGCTGCCTGTTTAATCGGCAGCTTTGTTATAATATCATCTATTGCAAACGTTGTCAAATACTTAGCGACATTTTTTATGAATTATTTTACCGAAGGCGTCGGGCTTCCGTAAAAAAGCTCGCTCGCGCAAGCGCACCGGGCGCGCGCTTCGCGTCAAATACCGATATCGGTATTAAATCCCGCCGATAAACGCCCGTTTAGAGCAATAATACCTTGACACGGGAAGACAAATATTGTACAATGCGAATATAGCACAGCGAGGTACGAGAAATGATTTTCAGAGTCATCAAACGTCTTTACGAAAAAAACGGAGATTTTGCCCTTCGCGACGAGATAGGCAATATGATATGTAAAGCCGCATACGTCGGGCAAGGCTACTATATCTATAATAAACGCGGCTCGCAAATAGCTCAGCTTGTCTTTAACGGTGACAATTCTTCCATGCTCTCGGTCATAAGCGATCTTCCCTCATATCCCGGGACGATAAGGATGACTGCCGTAAACGTCGACGATTTCGTATTCGACGCCAACGTCATCGACCGCGGGGACGACGCGTACATCTCCAAGGTCCGCGGCAAAGCAGCGCACAAGTTTTCGGTATGGGGCAGACCCTCGGCTTACGGCTTCGACATATACGACGGCTCCGACATAGTGGCGAACGTGATACCCTATCCCGCGGACGACGAGATCTATCAGGTGCGCGTCAACGAAAACAGCAATCTCCTGTACGTATTCATGATCTGCCTCGCCGCCGAAAAGCTCAATGCGGATTTCGGTAAAAAGAAAAAATAAACCTGCAAAAAGCGGCGGACTTAACAGTCCGCCTTTTTATTTTACTTTTTAACATTTTATTCAGGTTGCCTTTTTTTCTTGAAAATATAGACTTTATAAACAATTATGGCAACTATCGCCACAGTTAAAACAATAATGGAAAAAATCTGCGAACCCGTTAACGTATTGTTAAAGACACGCCTTACGTCACCACGGAAAAATTCGATAACAAACCGCGCGGCGGCGTATAACATCGCGTATACGAAAGTAACAGTGCCTTTTTTGCGTACGGTATGAGAAACCGCTATCAGAATAGCAAAAATCACGACTAATGACAACGCTTCTATTATTTGTGTCGGCACGAGTTTTATTCCCGTAGGGGTAGACACGTCGAGCGGATGTGCAAAAACTATTCCTATGGCGCTGTCTGTAGGTTTACCGTAGCAACATCCGCTACACAAACACCCCATTCTGCCTATAGCGTGACCGATCGGAACCCCTACTACTAATCGATCGAAAAATTCGATGATCGGAATTTTATAAATTTTGCTATAAAGCAATATTCCGAATGCTCCTCCGACAAATCCTCCATAGAACACGAATCCGCTCGAAATCAAATCCATTAAACTGAGTTGCCCTGAAAAAACGTATTGCAAATTCCCGAATATAGAAAAAAGTTTTGCTCCGATTATGCCGAATATGAATGCGTACAACGCACCGAAAAAAATATCTATATTCTGAACGGAACTAAGAGATTTCTTCTTCATAACGGAATTGTTGGCAAGCGCGGCCAGTATTCCTACAGCCGCGCCGGAAGCCATCAATATTCCGTACATAGGCAAATGCTCATTGCCAAAAAGATACGGGTACATATTTTTACAATACCGCGGAAATGGCGGCAAGCGTGCACAGACCGCAAGATATGAACAAAATCATATTCAAAACCATCGCGATTATTGAAAGCACGAGTCCGGCAATAGCCTTACCGTTCTTACCCTCGCTCTTGTACCCTGCTACCGACAGTATCAGACCGATTATAGCCATAACCAATCCGGCAAGCCAGCTCCAGAAAGTCGCAAATCCGATAAAGAAGATGACCATAGCGAGAATACCGAGAACAAGTCCGGCGATCGATTTACCGAAACTCTGTTGCGGGGGCTTCTCGCTTATAGGCGATTGCGGACGATACGAATTGTTATCGTAGTTATAATTGCTCATTGTTTTACCTCCGTTACATTTTATTGATTTAATCATATTCTAAGTTTCCTAGAATGTCAAGTAATTTTTTCAATAAATTTTATAATTAGAATATAATGTACGGATTACGAATTAGGGAGCTTAGAAAAGAACGAAAACTTTCGCAGAAAGAATTGGCGTCGATCCTCGATGTAGATTTTCGTACGGTAAGTTTTTGGGAAACGGAGCGCTACGAACCGAATTTCAAGCAGCTCGAGGCACTGTGCAAATATTTCGAAGTCAGTGCCGATTATATTATCGGCTTAAAAGATTTTTAATCGTAAGTTATTATCCGGGCTGAAGCTCGCCAGGCTTTGACTCGCTGGTAATACGTTCGTCGCTACCTGTTTACACTAGCTAAAAGGCTCCCCTTACGGAGAGCCTTTTTTACAGCAATGCGAAAACCTTATCGTCTTAACCGCTCCTGGGTCGCGTAATAGAAATTACGCTCGTAAGGCGACATTCCCTTGGTAGCTTCCCTGTCGATCTCGCTGTAATCGACTTTTGCGGGAACGTAAGCCGCTTTCTTTTGCTCGCCCTCGCCCTCTTCTTCCTCTTCGCCGCCGAATTCCTTAAGGCGAAGAGCTCCGATCGCTACGCTCGTGAATACCACTATTCCGCCCCAGATATAAAGCCATTGACGTGCGGGGAATACCGAAATTACCGCAAACAACAGATGATTGCTGTTGAGCCACGCGCTTTTCTTATAATCCCACATACCTCTGGATTCGACAGTCGAGGATATAACGAGTTTGAAGTCGCCGTTCTGCGCGTCTATACCGATATAAATGGGAGTGCCCGCCAGCGCGTCGTCCGCTATACATTCGTTAAGGGTATTCAATACGGATACGATCGCTTCAGGCATAAGCGAGGTCACGCCGAGGATCAGCGATTTGATCTCGTCGGAAAGTATTCCGCCGAGATCGATCTCCATGGGAGTTCCCTGCATGTCGAGAATTGACCACTTCACAAGATATTCCTGATCGTGTTCGGGATAGTAACCTTCGTTTTGGAATTTGTCGTTAAAGTCGTCGTCTTTATAAGGATTGGGGATAAGATCATACTTAAGAATGTAAGGCAGATCCTGGAATTCGCGTTCGTTGATGATAAGATGCACGAGCACCGGGATCGTCAGACGACCGCCATCCGCAAGATTTATCCACGGTCCTTTGAAGGTAACGTATCCGTTCTTATCCATGGACGCGAAGTTAGTGGCTATAAGATCCTGTACTTCGGGAGAGCTGTAGCCGGCTTCAAGCCACGAATCGAGAGTATATGAGTTGTCGAGGTTCTCGTTCTGATAGTTGAGTTTGATGAACTCGTCGAGCAGGTTGCCGTGAACTTCGGATTGAGCCGAATAGTTTTCGCGCAGGTCGTCGAAGCCTATCGTGCCCGAAGTCGCGGAGTTGAGAATGTCGGGAAGCAGCTTCGGTATATCGATAACGAGCCACAGACCCGCCGTCATTACGAAAGACACGATCACGAGCGCAACGACTCCGCCCATGACTTTCTTACGGTTGCCGGCATTTTTCTTGGCTTTGACGCCGGTGATTATGAACGCGATAAGGTATACCAACGCAAACACTCCGGCGAGGATTATTCCCACATAGGGCCAGAAGCCGTAAGTGGAACCTTCCTGTATGACGGTAAGCGATTTCCATACCACGAACCCGAGCAACGCAGGGAAGCCAATAAGGAACAAAATTATTTTAAGAAATCTTTTCATTACCGGTTACCTCCTTCCGCTTTGAGGGTGAGTTTGGCGTACTGTTTGTCTATCAACGCAGTGAAGAAGTAAGCCGCCATCAAGGTGAATACTATGACCGCGCTCATTTTGAGAGCTATTTCGCGCACAGCGAAAATCGGATAATATTCGTTCTGAAGTTTTTGTTCGAAATCCCATTTCGCGAACATTCCGAGAAGTTCGGAGCCGCTGTAAGGATTGATGGTGCCGGACGTGCTCATCGTGATCTCGCCCACGTACTCGACGCCGCTCGCGTTGGGGGTGCCTACGAGCACGGAGCCCAGGGTCGCGCCGTGAACGGTCGCGTAATATTTAGCGTAAGCGTAGTCGCGCAGGTTGGCGTCTTCGATGAAATAATACACGGGGTAAGTCATCGGGGACTGGTAGCTGCTGAAATTGACGAGCAGACCGAAAAGCATGTCCTTAGTCAATTCGGTCGCGCCCTCTTCGCCGAGCAAGCCCGCGAGCATGCCGCCGAGAGATTGTCCGCTCAATTCGATACCGTTGACTACTTCGAGAAGCGTGTCGACGTCGAGATCCTTATTCAGTATGGCGAGAACTTTATCCACGATCGCGCCGATACCTTCGCCGCTACCGTCGCCGTTTCCCGCAAACACGCCCAACAGCGTCTTGAGCGCTGCGTTATCGCCGAATTTCTCGCCGACGACGCTGAGAATGCTGTTGAGTCTTTCTTCGGTAAGATAATATTTGGTGGCGCTTCCGTCTTCGCCGTAAGCGTCCTCGTACTCGGTGGAAGAAGTGATATATTCGAAGCCCTCCATCGCAAAACTCGACGCGGAAGCTCCGTTCTTATATTTATTCCAGTCGCTCGACGGATCGGACTCGAGTTCGGCTATCACGCTCGCGAGTTCGACGTCGATATCTTTACCCTCCGCCTCGTATGCGAGTTTGTTCGAATAATAATTGGTGAGAACCTCTTTAGCCGCGAGGTAACCGAATCTGTAACCGTCGGAATACATTCCGTTGGCGCTAAGGTAAACGTCTTTCTCGGCATCGTAAGTCACTTCGGAGAGATCGGTATTGGCGCCGCCCCTGTTATAATCTTTGGATACGAATTCGATATTGAATACTTCGAGGAAAGCGTTTATTTCCGCATTCGTTTCTGCGACGAAATCTGCATATTCGGTGATCTGGACTTCGTAGGTTTCCGTTTCGACGCCCTGTTCCGCAGCGGCTTTGGCATCCTCTTCGTACTTGCCCTTAAGAACGAAGTCGCTGTAAAGTATCGGGGCGATCGTGATGACCGCGGCAACGAGAGCCACGACGACCGCACGAGCCATACGGTTCTTACGGCAGATCGCACGCATTAAAAGCTGTACGATAATAACGACTGCCCACATCGCGCAAGCGATCAGAATGCTCAGCGAACCGTTGATGCCGGTAGTAAGGCTACTATCGGAAAGCGGGCGCGCGACAAGCATTACGAGGTGCACGAAGAGCGGGAAGCCGAGCGCGTAAAACAAAACCTGCAAAACGCGCAAAGTGGTGATTTTTCTTCTTGTTTTGACCATTTCGCAATCTCCTTCTCGCATTACTTGGCGGTAAACCAGTATAGTTTAGATTATAAATAAAAAAATATACGATGTCAATACCGATTTTAATTAAAATAGCGTCGCGCGGATAAATTAAAGTATAAAAAGTGTGCTTTCCCGCATATTGCAAAAAATCCGCGGCTGTAGTATAATCGACACACGCACAGGAGGTAAATATGAACATAACCGTCTTTAACGAATATCATCCGGACGAACAGAGCGGAAAAGCCGCGAAAACATATCCGGGCGGCATACATACAACGCTTGCGGAGCTTTTCGGACAGCTTCCGGACGTACAGGTGAGAACGGCAACGCAGGAAGAGCCGGTACACGGACTTACCGACGAAGTGCTGGACTCCACGGACGTACTCGTATGGTGGTCGAAGGACTGGAATAACGAGCTTCTCGAAAGCGTCGCCGACAAAGTGGCGTCGCGCATACTCGGAGGTATGGGCGCTATCTTCCTCCACTCCGGCAAAAACTCCAAACCTTTCCGCAAACTGATGGGCACCACCTGCGCCACCAACCCCGGTATACGCGCGGGAGAAAGCGGTGAAACGGAAAAGCTCTACGTATGCTGTCCCTCTCACCCTATCGCGGAAGGCTTCCCTAACGGATACGTAATACCGAATGAGGAACCCTATTGCGAGTACTTTGATATACCCGAACCCGACGATATCGTATTCATGGGCTGGTTCGACGGCGGGAGCGCGGTACGCGCGGGAGTAACGTTCAGACGAGGAGCGGGCAAGATATTCTATTTCCAACCCGGTCACGAAACCTTCCCGGTATATCGGGACGAAGCGATAAAGCGCGTACTTCTCAACGCCGCAAGGTGGGCTGCCCCCACTCAACAGGCCGCGCCTGCGGTAAATTTCGCCAAACCCAAAACTTCCATCAAAACAAAAATATTCAAATTCCTGAAATGACCCTTCGGTCGTAGAGAAAGATCAGCGCACAAAAAAAGCCGCGTCCGATAACGCGGCTTTTTCGATATCGTTATCCGTTCTACGGACGCGGATCTATCAAAGAGGTTTTTCCAGAGCCTTCAACGCTTTGTTGAAAACTTTTCTTCCGTAATACTTATGAATGTTGTACTGGAACGAACCCTTCTTCCAGCGGAGTTCGGGCTCGGTGATCATCACCATTCCGTAATAAAGTTTCATAAGATCGATACGGGTATGCAGTTTAGCGTTGAATTCGATAGGCGTCACGCTGTTATAACCTTTGACGAAATAACGATTGCGTTCTATGTTTCCCCGAGGCGCGAGCGTGGCAAAGTCTGCCGCTATATCGCCCCAGAAAGCGCGTTCCCAGTCGATAAGTCCCTGATAGGTGAAGTTCTTGCGGTTGACGAAAACGTTACCCGCCCACAGATCGCCGTGAACGAGGGAGCTTTCGGTGACCTCGGCGAGTATGTCCTTGACTCTGTCGAGCACCGCGTAGACGCGGAAAGTATCGATGCGGACGTTAAGTACGGTGGCGTCCGCGACTATCTTGTCTATCATAAGTTTGTAAGCTTCAGCCCAAGTAGGTTTTTTCCCGAACTGGAAATAACCGAATTCCGTTCCTTTGACGGCGTGTATTTTCGCCACGTCCGCTCCGAGCTGATACATCACCCTCTTACGCGCTTTGAGATTGGGGAAGGTAAGCCCTTGTAAAGGCGCGTCAAGACCTTCCGTGATAAAATAATCCACGTTGATCTTCTCGCGCGAAGTATCCGCGAAAACTATCGTCGGACGCAGGACGTCGGTGCCTTCGAGCGCCGCGTAAGCCGCAAGCTCCGCTCTGAGCATATCCTTCTCGTAATTCAAAGTGGGTGTGGAATCGTCGCTGCCGAATTTAAGATAATATCTTTTGCCGTTGCTTCTGACCGAATAGACGGTGTTGAATTCGCCCGTTTCGCATTCCTTGACTATCTCGGCGGCGCCTACTCCGCTCTCTTCGAATAACTTTTTGGCATCGTATTTGCTGACGTATTTTTTAGTATTGCTTTCCATATCCGTTCTCCGTTTGCCACACAAACCGTGACCTTACTATATTATTATACCGAAACAGTATGCCGAACACAAGCATTTTTGACAACATTCCGCTCCGCGGGCGTCAAAATGTGTTTCCAAACAGTCGATTAGGGTACCTTTTTACGGTCAATCGGAAGCGCCCGCGTCCTCGACGTCGCTATCCGACGCCTTTTCGGCGGGGGCGTGAGCTTTGGTCGAGACTTTTTTACGCGGCATAATTTCTTCCTTTAAGTTTATGAGATAAGGTATTTTGCCCAAAGCCGGCGTTAACAAAACTGCGCACGTAACGGAAACGGCGGGTTGTATGAGCGAAAGCGGGATATTGCCTATCGCGCCCGCCCAACCGTAGTAAAAACCTTCGAATACGAAGTATCCTACAAGCATCGCCACGGACGCCGCGACGGTACCCGCGAGCAAACGCACGAATTTGAATTTTTTATAATACAGCAGACTGCAAACGAGCGCCATGAGCCCTTTGACGAAAAACGTAACGGGCATATATATGACGTAGCCCGCTATGAGATCGGCAAGCATACTACCTATCGCCGCGGAAAGCACCGCGTAAACCGTCGGCAAAAAGAAAGCACCCGTCATGATGAATATGTCGCCCACGTGCACGTATCCGAAACCTATCGGGATTTTGGCATAAGCGGTCGATACCAATATAAGCGCCGCGAAAAGCGCTGTCAAAGACATTGTTTTGAGACGCTTGTTCATACGCATTTCTCCGTTAAATTTTTATAATCTTCCGTATATCCTGATCGCGGCTCTGATGCCGTCGACAGCCGAAGAAGTGATGCCGCCCGCGTATCCCGCGCCCTCGCCTGCAGGATATATCCCGCCGATACTGCCCTCTCCCGAAGCGTTACGCAGGATAGTAACGGGACACGAAGACCGCGTTTCCGCCCCTATAAGAACGGTGTCGGGCGAATCGAAACCCTTGAGTTTCCTGCCGAAAACGGCTATACCCTCCGCTATGTCGTCTAGAATATGACGAGGAAGACAGCGCTCAAGCGACGTGCCCGTAAGAGCGGGCGCGTAAGAGGACGTTATCTCCGCAGACGTTTCCTTCCCTTTTATAAGATCGCCGTAATATTGCGCGGGAGCGCGGTATCCGCCTTCGCCCGCGGCAAAAGCGGCGCGCTCTATAACCGCCCTTCCTTCGAAACCTCCCCACAAGCCTCCTCCGAAATCGCTCGGCGCAACCGATACCAGTACCGCGCTGTTGGCGAATTCTCCGTCGCGGGCACGGAAGGACATGCCGTTGGTGACTATCGTGCCTTCTTCCGACGAAGAACACACCACTTCGCCGCCCGGGCACATACAGAAAGTGTACACTCCCCTGCCGTCCGCAAGGTGCGTACTGAATTTGTAATCGGCGGGCGGCAGAAGCGGCGCGAAATCTCCGTATTGCGCGCGACTTATAAGCTCCTGCCTGTGTTCCGCTCTGACTCCTATCGAAAAAGGCTTCGGCGCCATATCCAGTCCGCGCGAATTAAGCATGCGGAAAGTGTCGTACGCGCTGTGCCCTATGGCAAGCACCATGATATCCGCCTTTATTTTTTCGCACCCGTTGACGACGATTCCTTTGAGCGCGCGGTCGCTTACTTCTATATCGGTGAGCTTCGCGTGACAGCGTATTTCGCCGCCCAGTTCCGCGATACGTTTGCGTAAGTTTTTCACCACGGAGCGCAACAAGTCCGTGCCTATATGCGGATTGGCTTCGTAAGCTATGTCGGCGGGAGCACCCGCCGCTATGAACTCACCGAAAAGTATGCTGAAATATTCTTTATCGATACCCGAATTAAGCTTTCCGTCCGAGAAAGTCCCCGCGCCGCCTTCGCCGTACTGCACGTTGCATTCCGTGTCCAATATACCCGTTTTGCGCAGGATATCCACCTTTGCGACACGCTCGTCCACGTCGCCGCCCCTCTCTATCACCAGAGGTCTGAGCCCCGCTTCCGCAAGCGTGAGCGCGGCGAAAAGCCCCGCGGGACCGCTGCCCACGACGACGATCTTCAAGTCGCTTTTCTTGCCGAAAAGCTTCAGATCTTTCAGCCTCGAAGGCGGCGCAACGTACTCTTCGGCACGTATACCTTTAGTAGAACGGACAGCCGCCGCGACCGTAAGCGCGACGCGCACGTCGCTCTTGTTGCGGGCGTCTATGCTTTTACGCAACAGCGTGACCGTTTCCACATTCTCCGCATAAGTATTGAGCCGTTTCAGAACGGCTCTCTTAAGTTCCTCTTCGGAATATCCGGGCTTCAGTCTTATATCCTTTACTTTGAACAGCATTTCTTACCTACCGCCATTCCGGACGCAACCGCCCACATAAGGTTGAAACCGCCGCATTCGCCGTCCACGTCGAGAGCTTCTCCCGCGGCATACAAGCCGGGCGAATAACGCGATTCGAGAGTGTCGGGATAAAATCCCGCCGTCTCGAGCCCTCCGCACATTACCTGCGCAAGCTCTTTTGGTCCCGGTCTTACGCAGTCGAGCGTAAAGTTTTTCGCAACGCGCTCCGGCTTCGAGCCCTCCGACGCGGCTATCCTCTTTATCGCCGCCGCTATTTCCTTATGGAACATTCCTTCCGGCTCTACGCCGCCTATAAAAAGCGCGCCCAACTCCTTCTCGGTGAATTCGGGAGCGAAGTCGATAGCGAGCGAAGCGCTTCCGTCGGTAATGCCTTTCCTCGCGAGCGCGCCCGAAAGAGTGAATACCGCCGTTCCCGATACTCCGTTATCCTTGAAAAGTATCTCGTCCGAAGTCCGCGCGATTTCCTTTCCGTTCGCCTTGAGCGCGGCCGTGACGCGGGCTCTTATGCCTTTCAAGCCTTTCAGGTTCCTTTTATCGGTCATTAAGGGCACCAAAGCAGGAATTCTCGGCGTTGAACGGTGTCCGTAAGGCAGGAGCAGCTCGAGACTTTCGTATCCGAAAGATGCGTTGCTTCCCGTGGCTAAAAGAAGCTCTTTCGCACGGTAAACGCCGTTGACGGTATAACTTCCTTCTATCCTTTCCGCGCCTGCGGAAACGAGCGTTTCGACGCCGTATTCCGTAAGCGCCGCGCGCAGAGCGTTGAGAACTCCCGAAGCCTGCTCGGAATAGGGATAGACCCTGCCTTCCGTGACCCTCGTCACGAGCCCTATACTTCTCCAGAATTCAATTTGCGCTTCGAGCGGAAACTCCCTCAACGCCGCCAGGGCAAAGTCGGAATTGTATTTACCCGCAACGGGCGCCGTGTTGGCAAGGTTGCATTTGCCATTGCCCGTCGCAAGCAGTTTACGACCGACGCGCTCTCCTTTTTCGAGGATAAGCACCTTTTTCCCTCGCCTTGCGGCGCATATAGCGGCTACCATTCCGCTCACGCCGCCGCCTACCGCTATCAGATCGTAAATCATCGGATATCCTTATAATATATTTGCCGCGGCGTAAAATCGCCGTTTTCGTAAACGGTGACGAGCGTCGCTCCCGTATAGTCGGGGAAACCCCTTCCGTCGAAGGCGTAGCCGGAGCCCTCGAAGCCCACCGTCTTTTGTCCGTAAACGAGCCCTACACCCTTGTATTCCACGTAATAGTCGTTAAGATGATCGTGCCCGCAGAATATAGCTTTCAGGTTGCCTATCGAACGCGCGCTTTCGAAAAACCCCGTATTGACCGCGGAAGAGCATACGACGTCGGAAACGCGCTTCAGACTGCCGTCGGAAGCTATATTCTCGCGTAAAGCGCCGTATTTGACTTCGCCTCGCGCGAGCGCTCCGTAATATGCGCGTTCGTATTCGGGTACGGGTATATGTAAAAAAACGAATATCGCTTTTTTATCCTTGACGGCGTTCACGTACCACGAGATCTGTTCTTTGGTCACCGCGGCGTATTTCGACCTTATCGGGTGGCGCAGTTTCTCGTACCACGGAGCGTAATCGCCCGAGTCCAGCATAGCGAGCGACACCCCGTCGAACGGAGTGTCGTAAATGTAGTTGCCGTAACGCTTCCCTATCGGATTTACTTCGGTTATACAGTTACCGAGCGAAGCGCATTTCTCCATGATACCGCGCCTGCCTACAGTGTTGCATTCGCCCTCGTGATTGCCGAGCACCACGGCGAAAGGCGCGTTCCTCGACCTGAAAAACTCATCCAGCCTATCGTAAAAAACGAGGTCGTTTTTACCGAATACCACGTCCCCCGTGAATACCGCGAGATCGGCGTTCGCATGCTCCCACAGCGCGGCGATCTGCTCAAGCCCCGCTTCCGCGGTGCCGTCGTCGAGATGGCAATCGGTGAATTGCATTATTTTGTATTCGCGCATCGTTATGCTCCGGCGCCCGCGCGCCGGGATAACGCCGCGCGACGCGCTTATATTATTTCGAAGAAGTCATCGCCTCGATGAGCGGGAGTTTCTTGCCGCTCAGGAAGCGTACCATCGCCCCGCCCGCCGTGCAGACGTAGCTTATATCGTTGAGATCGATGAATTTAGCCGCCGCCGTGACCGTGTCGCCGCCGCCTATCACGGAATATCCTTTCGCTTTCGCTATGGCGTTCCACACGCGGTCGGTGCCTTCGGCGAACATAGGGTTCTCGTACACCCCCGCAGGACCGTTTACGAATATCGTTCCCGCGGAAGCTATCGCGGCTTCGGCGTCCTTTATGCTCTTTGCTCCGATATCGAGGAACATTGCGTCGTCTATAGGAAGCTCCGATAAGTCCGCTTCGGCGCGCGCGCCGTCTTTTTCATAGGCGAAATCGACGGGAAGCACGAACTTGTCCGAGTATTTCGCGAGCAATCCCTTAGCCTGTTCGACGAATACGATAAGGTCTTTGTCCGCAAGCCATTTTTCGTATTTCGCGCCCGCTTTTACGCCGCGCGCAAGCTGCATCACTACGCCCGTAACGCCGCAGGTAACGATCTTATCCGCAACGCCGTCCGCGAGCACCTTGTCCATCATCCCGAAAGCGTCCGAGATCTTCGCTCCGCCCAATACGAATACGACGGGCTTTTTCGCGCTGTGCATGACCGTATAAAGCGCTTCGTACTCTTTGAAGAACAGCGGTCCCGCGTAAGAAGGCATGAGCCTCTCGAAAGCAACCATGCTCGGAGCGTTGCGGTGCGCCGCGCTGAACGCGTCGTTGACGTAAACGTCGAAAAGCGGCGTAAGCCTTCTTACGAGATAGGTTTTTTCCATTTCTTCGGCGGTGAGCTTCACGTCCTTCTCGAAAGTCGAAACTTCCTCCGTGAGATAGCGGAGGTTACCGAGGATTATGACCTCGCCCTCTTTAAGCGCTTTCACCCTCTCGATAGCCGCGTCGCCGCATACGTCGTCGATATAATCCACTTTTATGCCGCTCAGCTCCGTAAGCCTTTTCGCGTGCGCCGCGAGCGGGATAAGATTCTGATAGTCGAGCGTGTCGCCCTGATGAGCGATTATCGCCGTTTTCGCGCCCGATTCGACGAGGTACTTAAGAGTGGGTACCGTCTTATTGAGCCTGTTGTCGTTGACTATTTCGCCGTTTGCGTTTATCGGAGAATTTATGTCGGGGCGGAAAAGTACGCGCTTTCCGCGTACGTCCGCTCCTATAAGATTTTTAATACCTATTTTTTCCATTTTCCTATGCCGAGATAGCTGTTGGTGACGGCGGTCGCTTCCTCGGAAGTCGCCTGCATGTTCATAACCGCGCGGATACCGTCCATCGTTTCGGGTATCGTGACCGCTTCCTGCGGAATATTGATCGCGTACATTATGCTGTCGCCCGTTTCCACGATCGAGTCTTCCCACAGCGCTATTTCGTACATGTCGCCGCGCGGATTGCCGAGATCGCGCGCATAACGGAAAAGCGACGCATTGCCGAGGAATCCGTCGGCTATACTGACGATGCGGATACGAGGATGCTTCGAGAACGCTTCGAGCGCCATCTCCTTCGTTATCTTCTGCTTACCGGTCGCGACTACGGTGATGATGTGTCCGTGAGTGATAGGCGTATGTACGAGTATACCCGTGGCTTCCACGTGAGGCATGATCGTCATGAGATCCACCGCCTGATGCGAAGGAGCTTTATCTATCTGAAGCGCGTTGGTAAGACCTCTGTGGTAATCGCCGGGATCCGCCACTCTGCGGATTATCGTTATCGCCACGCGCTCGATGCCGTAAGCCTTATCGAGGCAGTCCACGCTTCTTATTAGTCCCGTGGTATTGCAGGAAGTGAGCTTCAGGAAGTCTTTGCCGAGTCCCTTCTCGTAATTGGCGTATCCGTGGAAGAATACGTCGGCAACGGAATTCTTCTCGCCGCCCTGGAATATGGCTTTCTTACCGAGACGGACGTAAAGCTCTTTATTGCGCGCGCCTATGCCGCCGGGCGAGCTGTCGAGCACGACGTCGCACTTTTTGACCATATCTTCCATCGTGCCGGAAACGGGAATTCCAAGACGATCGAATTCGGCGCGTTTGTCCTCGGACGCGAGATAAAGCGCATAAGGCATGCCTTTCTCGTAAAGCGCTCTCACCGCAAGCGTGGGCGCCACGTCGGCTACGCCTACGAGTTCCATATCCTTCTGACGGGCTACGCCGTCCGCGAGACGCTGACCGATAACGCCGTATCCCGCTACGCCAACTTTTACTTTTGCCATAGGTATTCTCCTTATATATCTTTGATTGTTTTGATTTACTATGCCGCTAACGACCGCGTTCTCCGCGGCAAAAATTCCGAAAACGTCGCGCGCAAAGCGACCCGACGTTTTGGAAATAATTTTTATGTTTTACGCGCAAAGCTCGACGCTCGTCGATAAGTTTAGTGCTTCTTCTGATACAGATAATCTATGATTATGCAAAGCGTGAGCATGAAGCCCTCTTTGCCCGCAAGAATATTTATATCGTAAGTGTCCGCTATACGAGAGATCTTTTTGTTTATTGTCGCGACGAGTTCTCCGTCGGCGTTATTGCCCGCATAAATAGAGAAATCCCACGCGAAGATGTTGCCGTAAATGTAGAATTCTCCGTACTGCTCGCTGTGTACCGAACATTTTTTACGGAATAAAGAGAATTTCGCTTTTACCGTCGCGACGTGCTGTCCGTCCTTGTCTACGCCCCTGTAAATATCGAGACGGGGAAGAAGGCGGAACATCTTCTGCCTTACGAAATACATGGGCGTTCCGTCGAT
>JADINF010000081.1 GCA_017694145.1 Candidatus Stercoripulliclostridium pullicola | reverse complement strand
TTATTGTCTTGACGAATATTCTTTAGGTAACGTGAAAAGCGGAAATTTCGCGACGTTTGCGGCGAACCCGAAGGCGCAGGCTTTCATAAAAGAGAGTATGATCCTGTCCGAAAAATGCAAGGCGTGTAAGTATTTCGCCCTTTGCAGGAACGGTTGCAAACGCGAAAGGCTCGACGTGGATAAGTGTTCGGCATACAAAAAGTTTTTTGAAAGGAATCTCGATAAATTACTTAAAATGAAATAAAAATATCGACGCCGGCGGGCGACGATTTTATTTGACCGTATTAATAACTCGAATCGACGTTACGCTATTACGGTTTTTATTCGCCGCAGTTGCTTTCGTCGTCGTTATCGGCGCCGGGCGTTGCCGCCTCCACGTCGTCGCTATCCGATATGAAATTGTCTCCGGTCGATGCGTTTGCCGCGAGCGCCGCTTCGCGGATACGTCTGAGTTTGACGCTCGAAAGTATTATCATGTATACGCCCAGTAACAACGTCCAGCCCGCGATCAACGCGCCCAGAGCGGTGACTACTTCCCACATGGTGTATCCGTGCGCGAAAGGGATTATGATGGAGATCTGTAAGTTGAAAAGCGATATGAACGCCACTACGGTATTGATGTTCTTAAGCGCGAATATCACCGGCTCTTTGCGGTTGCGGGATTTGGCGACTCCCGAGATAGCGACGCTTATTTTGGTAAGCGCGAATATAGAGTTGACGACTATGTTGAATATGCCGCCGCCTTTAGGATATGAGCCTATTGCCATCTGAATGATCGGGGCAACCATAATTCCCGCGACCGCGGGCAGGCAGGCTCCGGTGACGAGAAAAATTATCCATTGCGCTTTGATACCGCTTTTTTCGACGTGGAGCTTATCGGAAATGATTATCGCCGAACGCAGAGCGTATAACGCGGTATACATGCCGAGAAGGGAAGCGTACCACGCGGAACTGTGCTTCAGCGCCATCACGAGAAGGTATATTATGAAACCGAGATTGAATACCGAGGTGATCAGCGAGAAGAACAGTACCCTGTATTTGTAGTCCGAAAAAAATCTGTCGAAAATACGGAATCTCTTGAGCGACAGCACGAAGTCGCTCATCGCGAACTGCGACGCCGTTCTGTGAACGGAATTTTTGAATATAACGGCGAGCGTTATCGCGGTGATTATCGAAAGCCCCGTGAGGAAAACGGTAAGTTTGACAAATCCCGTAACCGCGGTGTCCAGCCCGAAAAGTATAAGCGAAACCGCGCTCAGGCACAACGCGATTGCCGAGCTCAGGACTACCGATATGAATTTCCCTTTATCGTGGGCGTTGTTCCTTTCCTGAGTCATTATGTAGCGTAAGAGGGGAAATTCCGCTTCAAATCTCTTTCCTGTCGGAAAGCGCTTTGCCGAGAGTCATTTCGTCGGTATACTCTATCTCGGAGCCGATCGGTATCCCGTGAGCGAGTCGCGTCACTTTGATGCCGAGGGGTTTGATAAGACGGGCGATGTAAGTGGCGGTCATTTCGCCCGAAACGTCGGGATTAGTGGCGACGATCACTTCTTCCACGCCGTCGAGTCTTGCGAGCAGTTCTTTGATGCGTATCTGCTCCGCGCCTATGCCTTTCTGGAAGTCCAACGTGCCGTGCAGTACGTGATACAGTCCGTCGTAGGTACCGAGTTTCTCGAATGCGGTCACGTCGCGCGGCTCCGCGACCACGCATATCACGCGCTTGTCGGCGGTAAGACAACGTTCGCATACCTCGCGGTCGGTGTAATTGCCGCACTGAGTGCAGAAATGTATCTCCGATTTTGCGCGGCGTACCGCTTCCGCGAATTCTTCCGCTTCCGCCACGTCCATGTCTATCACTGCGTATGCGTAACGGGTAGCGGTCTTGAGTCCTACGGCGGGGAGTTTGCGGAATTCCGCAATGAGCGCCGAGAGCGCTTCGGGTTGCATCAGAACAGTCCTCCGGGTATGCCGCCGGTGAGCGGTCCCATTACGCGCTGCTGTTCTTCTTCCACGAGTTTGATGGCTTCGTTGAACGCCGCGGTTATCATGTCCTCGAGCATTTCCACGTCGTCGGGATCGACAGCTTCGGGTTTGATCTTTATCGAAGTGAGCGTACGGTCGCAACCCATCACGACTTCCACCATTCCGCCGCTGGAAGTCGCGACGACTTCGGTTTCCGCCAGTTCTTTCTGCGCTTCGGCAAGCTTTTGTTGCATCTGTTGTGCCTGACGCATGAGTTGCTGCATGTTGCCGCCGCCTCCGCCTCCGAATCCGTTGAATTTAGCCATAGATACCTCCGTATCAGTTTATTCCCGCTTTTGCGGCGCAGTTACGCCGAAGCGGATAGTGTTTTGAATTATTTTGTCTGTTTTTTCTCGGTGAGCTTACTGCCGAACAGATCTACGAGCCTCATTCTGTCCTCCGGCTTCGCTTTACCGCCGCTTTCTTTAAGTTCGCCTACGCATTTGAAAGTATATCCCGCGTCGCCAGTCACCGCTTTCAGAGCGGCGGCGATCGCGCCTTCGTATGCGGGATCGGTAAGTTGAGTCCGGCTCGCCGCGTCGTGTACGCGCACCGTCAGAGTTTTCCCTTCGAGTTCGTAATCTTCCTGCGTGCGTAAAGCCTGATATAACAGTCCGTAGCCGCTTTCCCTGAGTTCGGTGATGATTAGTCCCATCAGTCTGACCGCCTTATCGCTCGCGCTTTTGCGCACGGGCGCGCTGTCAAATACGGTAGTTTCTTCGGTTACGGTATCCTTTTTTGCAAGAGAGGATACCAGTTCGGCGACTTTTTGTTCGTTCACTTCCGGCTTGACCGGTTGCGCGACGGTGATGGCGCCGCCGAATTCGAGTTCGCGCAGTTGCTTTTCGAGCGCGCCGACGCGGGAGGCGAGCGCCTCTACGCCCGCTTCGGTATTCATTTCCGCCGCCTGCACGAGTATCGCTTCGAATATTATCCTCGGCTGTGTGCTGTAGCGGAGAGCGTTCTCCACGCCGGCAAGCAGGCGCATCGCGCGGGAAATGCGGAAATTATCGTATCCGTCCGCAAGCGCCAGAACGGCTTTGTATTCTTCGTCGTTGTATCCGCCGCGATAGCCTTTGACGTTTTTCACGGTGAGCAGCTCGCGGAAGAATTCCGAAAGCTCTTTATTAAGCGTGGTAAGTCCTTTGCCGCGTTCGTAGACTTTGTCGGTAAGGGTGAGTATCGTCGCGGCGTCGCCGGAGAGTATAGCGGTAGCAAGCGCGTCGAGAGTGCCGAAATCGGAAGCGCCGAGCACTTCGAGCACAGCCGCCACGGTGAGCTTGTCGGGCGCGTAGGATAAGCACATGTCCGCAAGCGACAGGGTATCTCTCACGGAGCCTTCGCCGTGTACGGCGAGTATCTCCGCGGCTTCGCGCTCGTAGGGGTATCCGATATCGTCGAAGATCTCGCCAAGCAATTTAGTGAGTTCCGCTTTGGACACGAGCCTGAAATCGAAACGCATACACCGCGACAATATGGTTTGCGGCAGTTTATGCACCTCGGTAGTGGCGAGTATGAATATCACGTGAGCGGGCGGTTCTTCGAGCGTCTTGAGCAGCGCGTTGAATGCCGACGCCGAAAGCATGTGCACTTCGTCGATGATATATACTTTGTATTTTCCTACGGTAGGGGGATACTGGACGTTTTCCTTGAGCTCGCGGATCTCGTCTACGCCGTTGTTGCTCGCGGCGTCCATTTCGATTATATCGATATTGTCGCTTCCCGCGAGCGCGCGGCACACTTCGCATTTACCGCAGGGCGAGCCGTGTACGGGATTCAGGCAGTTCACCGCGCGTGCGAAAATTTTTGCGGAACTCGTCTTGCCCGTTCCGCGCGTGCCGGTGAAAAGATATGCGTGACCCACCGTGCCCGCCTCTATCTGATTGACGAGAGTCGTGACGATATGGTTCTGACCTATGACCTTATCCCACGTTGCGGGACGGTATTTACGGTATAACGATACGTACGCCATATTTTTATATCCGGTTCAACGCTTATGCCGGCTCGATTTCGAGGGCGGCAAGGAATTTCGCGAAAGCTTCCTGTCCCGCTTCCGTGTTCTTGAATACGGCGGTGCATTCCAGTATGCGGACGCAGGTTTCGTTGACGTATTTCACTATAATGCTCTCCGCGTCGTCGACGGAATTAGCCGTGCCGTGATCGTTGGCGAGTTGCATTATCATGCCGAGATGCTTGGAGAGGGGATTCGTTTCGTCGCTGAGCGAAGCGAAATCGAGAGGAGCGGAACCGCTCAGGATATCAACTATACCGCGTATCTCGCTCGCGAGCCTTCCCGGAAGAATGAAAGTTCCCATCGCTTCGATAAGCCCGATGCCTTCTTTTTTGATATTGTGCATGTCCTCGGTGGGATGATATATGCCGTAAGGATGCTTATCGTCGGTACGGTTGTTGCGGAGTATGAGATACAGAACGTAATCGCCGTTTTCAATGGTGGCTATGGGAGTTATTGTGTTGTGCGGCGCGCTCGTTTCGGCTATTATGCCTACGGAAGTGTCCGTGTATTTACGCCATTTGGCAAGGATGGCGGAAGCCGCGGCTTCGACGTCGGCGCGCACTCTTCCGGAAAGCTTAACTACGGAATTATACCAGTCAAGGATACCGATATTGACGCTCGGGTATGCCTTTGACGCGAATTGCCGTCTAACGGGACGGGAGAACATCGGCAATACCTTCTTGCCGCCCTGGTAGTGCTCGTGGGCGAGGATGCTTCCGCCGACTATCGGCAGATCCGCGTTGCTTCCGATGAAATAGTGCGGGAACATCTCCACGAAGTCCAATAGTCTTACGAAAGTTTTGTCCGTTATGGACATAGGGTGGTGCTCCGCGCTCACCGCGATGCAGTGCCCGTCGAAATACACGTAAGGACTGAATTGCATGAACCACGGCTCGTCGTTGAGATATAGCGGAATGACTCGGATCGTTTCGCGTGCGGGGTGACGCGCGTTGCCGTCGAATCCGAGGTTATCGAGACAAAGCAGGCACTTCGGATAATTCGTCGCGGGCGCATTGCGTTCGCGCGCTACCTGCTCGTTGCTTTTTTCGGGCTTGCTGAGATTGATGGTCACGGTAAGATTGCCGGTAGGAAATTCCGCAGTCCACTTGATATTCTTTTTAATATCGACCATTCTTATGTAATTGCTGTTTACGCCGATTTTATTCAGATAATCCGTCGCGGCTTCGGTGCCTTCGTTGGCGGCTATAGCGTCGAATTCCGCGATGACCACGCTCGGCGCGGGAGTGACGAGCCCCATGACGCGCGTTTCGAAAAGCAGTTTTTCGCTTTCGTCCGTAAGCCCGTTAGCCACGGCGTATTCTACGATAGGGTCGAGAATACCCGTTTGCAACGGCGGTATTTCGGAGTCCGCCGCGGACGGTTCGCTCAGCTTGAACATGGCAAGAAGCCTGTTGCGCGCGTAGATCGCGTCGAAAGTGCCGAGATCGAGATTATCTTGCGCGTATGCGACAAGATTAGCAAGTAACTTACCGATGGGTGCGTTTTGTTTAGGCATAGGGAGATCCTTATATTGTGGTGTATTGAGATACGAATATATTTTTTGTTGTTTACTTATCAACTCTTATGTGCTATAATGGCGATATCAATATTATATATGGAGAAGACGATTTTGGCAATATTATACGATAAAAAAAGTTTGCTCGAAAATAAGAAATTTCTTGCCGCGGCTGAAGAGATATACGCCTGCGACGTCGAAAAATCCGCAGAAAGAGTTGAATCTCTCGTAGCGGAGCATATTAAATCCGTTGAAGGCGAAACGTTGATATTCAGCTCGCCCGGAAGGATAGAAGTATGCGGTAACCACACCGACCACAATAACGGAAAAGTACTGGCGGCGGCGGTATCCGTGGATCTTCTCGCGGCGGTCACCCCTCTTAAAGAGCGCAGGATCGTAGTCAAAAGCATGGGATATCCCGTAGTGGAAGTGGATATCGACGATCTCGAACCGAAGAAGGAAGAGGAAGGAACTTCCTACGCTCTCGTACGCGGCGTGTGCCGCGCGCTTAAAGATCGCGGATACGCTCTAGGCGGCTTCTACGCGACCACCGTTTCGGACGTATTCAAAGGCGCGGGCATGAGCAGCTCCGCGTCGTTCGAAGTATTCGTGGCGGAAGTGGAGAACGCGCTTTATAACGGCGGCGTTATTTCCGCCGTGGAGAAAGCTATCGTCAGCCAGTATGCGGAGAACGTGTTTTTCGGCAAGCCTTCGGGGCTGATGGATCAGTCTGCGATAGCGTTGGGCGGCGTAAGCTACATAGATTTTATCGATCCCGCCGCACCCGAAGTGGAGAAAC
>JADINF010000080.1 GCA_017694145.1 Candidatus Stercoripulliclostridium pullicola | reverse complement strand
CTTAAAGAAGGACGGGATTTCGTATACGTCAATACCGGCAATCCCGTACCGCACGAGTTCGACGCGGTGATAATGATAGAAGACGTCATCGATATCGGATGCGGCAATGTTGAGATAATCTCGCCCGCGGGCTCCTGGCAACACGTCAGGGTCAAGGGCGAAAGCATAGTCGAAGGCGAGATGATACTCCCTTCGAAAAGAAGGATACGCGCCGAGGATCTCGCCGCGATATACGCGGGCGGAAACACCGAAGTCGAAGTCTATAAAGCTCCCGTAGTCGGCGTGATCACCACGGGCGACGAAATGGTGGCGCGCCCCGAGGACGTAGGCGAAGGAAAGCTTCTCGAAAGCAATTCCAAGCTTTTTTCCGCGCTCATCGCGGAATGCGGCGGCGCGGCAAAGGTCTACCCTACCGTAAGCGACGACCGGCGGTTTCTCCGGGAAGCGGTGGCGAAAGCGGTCGCGGAATGCGATATAGTCATAGTCAACGCGGGAAGCTCCGCGGGTACGAAAGACTACGCCCGCGAAGTCATAGCTTCTTTGGGCGAAGTTTATCTGCACGGACTCGCCGCAAAGCCCGGTAAGCCCACCATTCTCGGTATCGTGGAAGGTAAGCCCGTAGTGGGTATCCCCGGATATCCCGTTTCCGCATATATCTCGTTCGGGCTGAGCGTGAAACCTTTGATAAACATATTGACGGGCTCCGCCGCTGAAGAAGACGAGGTTACCGTATCCGCCACTCTCACGCGCAACGCGGTGAGCTCTCTCAAGCACACCGAATTCGTGCGCGTGTCGCTCGGCAGAGTGAACGGAAAGCTCGTCGCCACTCCGCTCGAACGAGGCGCGGCGCAGATAATGAGCCTCGTCAAAGCGGACGGCATACTCGTTATAGACCGCTATTCCGAAGGCTACGCGGGCGGAAGCGAAGTGACGGTATCTTTACGCAAGCCGCTGAGTCTTATCGAAAAAAATCTCGTCGTGATCGGCAGTAACGACCTCGTGATAGACGTTATCGGCGAGCATATCCCTCTTACTTCCGCGCACGTCGGAAGCATGGGCGGTATAGCCGCCATGCTGAAAGGCGAATGTCACATTGCGCCGATACACCTTCTGGACGCCGCGACGGGCGAATACAATATCCCCGCCGTTAAAAAATATTTCCCCGATGAGAAAATGGCTCTGATAAAGGGCGTGGGGCGCACTCAGGGACTTATGCTTCCCAAAGGAAACCCCCCGGGCATAACCTCTTTCGAAGACGCCGTGAAGCGCAGATTAAGGTTTGCCAACCGCCAGCGCGGCGCGGGCACACGCATACTTACGGACTATCTTCTCGCGGGACTCGGCAAGGACGGCTCCGCGCTCAAGGGCTACGACAAAGAGTTCTCCACTCACCTCGCGGTAGGTATGGCGGTCGAGAGCGGCGCCGCCGATTTCGGCATGGGCGTAGGTAGCGCCGCAAACACTCTGGGGCTCGATTTCATTCCCGTATGCGACGAGGAATACGATTTCCTCCTCAGCGAGTCAAGCCTCGACGACGAGCGCGTAAAAGCCTTTATCGAATACCTGTCGAGCGAGGATTTCCGTAATAAGCTCAAGGAGTTCTCAGACTACACCGCGCCCCGCACGGGAGAGATCGTAAAGTGTTAGACGGTTGCGGCAGAGATATCACATACGCGCGTATTTCGGTAACCGATCTGTGCAATCTGGGTTGCGTATATTGCAAACCTCGTCCCGTGCCGAAACTCAAACACGAGGATATCCTCGGCGTGGATGAAATAATCGCGCTTGCAAACGACCTTGTCGGAGCGGGATTCACCAAGATAAGGCTCACGGGCGGAGAACCGCTCGTAAGGAAGGGTATAATACCGATAGTTCGCGGAGTATGTGAAGCGTGCTCCGACGTGGGCATAACGACTAACGGCATACTGCTTGCGACATACGCGGAAGAACTGCGCGACGCGGGTATCGGGCGCGTCAACGTAAGTCTCGACACTACCGACAAAGAGATTTACCGTAAAGTCACGGGCGGCGATCTCCTTAGCGCTCTCGCGGGCATAGACGCCGCGCGAGCGGCGGGACTCAGACTGAAGCTGAACGCCGTACTGCAACGGGGCGTGAACGACGATCCCCTGCCGCTCATAGAATACGCGGAATCCGTGGGGGCAGAACTCAGAATGATAGAGATGATGCCTTTCGCTTCCACTCTCCGCTACGCAAGCGAACGCGCGCTGAACGCGGAAGAATGGGCGCGTTCGCTCAGAATGGAGCCCGCGGGCGTCGACGGCAAAGTACAAAAATACTCTTACCGCGGGCACGAATTAGGTATCATCGCGGCGCTGAGCCGTAACTTCTGCGCCGGATGCAATCGCATACGCATCACCTCGACGGGCATGCTGCTACCCTGCTTACACGGCGCGAAAGCGTATCCCCTGCGCGACAGGATAGGCGCCGAGGACTTTACCGAGTATCTCCGATCGGTACTCGCGCTCAAACCGCCCTCTCACGGTCTACGCGAAGGGAATTATCAGAAAATCGACATGGGAAGCATAGGAGGATAAATGGAACTCAATCATTTCGACGGTAACGGCAACGCCCGCATGGCGGACGTGAGCAATAAGGATATCACTTTACGCGAAGCGGTGGCGAAGGGAAGGATAAAGGTAAGCCCCGCCGCTCTCGCGCTCATTGCGGGCGGCAACAAAAAAGGGAACGTACTCACCACGGCTACGGTTGCGGGAGTACTTGCCGCGAAGCGCACCTTCGAAGCGATCCCGATGTGTCACGTCGTGGCGCTCGACAACGTGGAAATAAACTACGAGCTCCGCGCGGATTCGATAGAGATAACCGCAAAGACGGTCTGCCACGGCAGGACGGGAGCGGAGATGGAAGCGCTCCACGCCGTAAGCGTGGCGGCGCTCACGATATACGACATGCTGAAAGCCGCCGACAAAAGCATGGCGATAAGCGACATACGGCTCGTGTCGAAAACGGGCGGGAAGAGCGGCGACGTATTCAATATATAGGAATATAGGAGAAAGTATGGAAAAAGCTACGGTAACAGCCGTAAATATCAGCGAAAAGAAAGGCACTTCGAAGCATCCCGTCCCCTTTGCGGTATGCAGGACAGACCACGGTATCGAAGGCGACGCGCACGCGGGACCGGGGATAAGACAGATAAGTTTACTCGGTATAGAGAGTATCGAGAACTTCAAGCGTGACAAAAAGGACGCCGTGGGCTTATGCGAAGGGAAATTCGCGGAGAATATCACCACGCGCGGGATATGTCTTTACAAGCTTCCCGTGGGCACGCTTTTACGCATAGGGAGCGCGGAGCTAAGGGTAAGTCAGATAGGCAAGAAGTGTCACGCGGACGAAGGCTGCGAGATAGCGCGAAAATACGGTATCTGCGCTATGCCGCGCGAAGGGATATTCTGCACCGTGGAGAAAGAAGGCGTCATCCGCGCGGGCGACGAAATTATCGTCGAGAATTCCGTCAGCCGTTGACGGAAAGGAATTTTTTAAGTTTGTCCGAACGGGGATTGCCGAACGCTTCCGCGACGGGTCCTTTTTCTTCGACTTTACCTTCGTCGAGGAAAATAACTTCGTCGGCGAGCCTTCTCGCCTGCGCGGGAGAGTGAGTGACGATCACTATCGCGGGGCGCAGCCTTTCGAAATATTCCCTTATCGAGTTTTCCGCTCTCTCGACGGCGTTGACGTCCATCGCGGCGGTGGGTTCGTCGAGTACGACGAGCTCGTAATCTTTCATCATGAGTCTTGCGAGCGCGAGCTTCTCCGTTTCGCCTCCTGAGAGTTTTTTTGCGTTCTTATTTCTCATTTCAACGAGCCCGAAATCTGCAAGAAGGCGACGCGCCTTATCCCTCATTTCTTTCCTGCCGCGCAAAGGTTGCCCGAGCAGCATATTCGCAATCAGTGACATATCGAAAGCGAAGCTTTTCTGGGGCATATATCCCGTTACGGGTTTCTTACCCTCGTATATTATTTCGCCGTCGCCTTTCAGTACCCCGGCAAGTATTCCCGCCAGAGTGGATTTTCCGCTGCCGTTGCTTCCCATAACGGCATAGATCTTACCTCTTTCGAATACGAGCTTCTTTACGTCGAGCACCGTGCGTTCGCCGTATTTTTTCGTTACGGATACTTCAACCATTTTTCTTTCTAAACCCCGCCTGAAGCGCCGAAGCGATAACGTTAAGTCCAAGCACTATAAGCATAAGGATAATGCCCAAAGCGAGCGCAAGAGAAAATTGTCCCATATTGTAATTGAGCGCTATAGCCGTAGTCATGACGCGCGTTTTGTGCAAAATGTTGCCGCCCACTATCTGTACGGCTCCCACTTCCGCTATGCTCCTCGAAAACGCGAAAAGATATGTGGCGACGAGCTGATATTTGGTCTCGTTCACGGCGAGCAACGCGATTTTCGCCTTATTGAGCCCCATTCCCGCGGCGGTGTCGCGCATTGCGTCGTATGCGGGCGCAACGGCGGTTTCCGTAAATCCCGCGACTACGGGGGTGATGAGTATCACCTGCGCTATCACCATGAGCTCCACGGAATACATGAGCCCCAGCTTGCCGAAAGGTCCCGTGCCCGAAAAAAGCAGGTAGACGAGTATGCCCACCGCGACTGCGGGAAGTCCCATGAGAGTGCGCATTATAAGCACTACGATCCTTCTTCCGGGGAAACGCGCAACCCCAACGAGCGCGCCTATAGGCACTCCTATGAGCATCGCGTACAGCGAACTCTGCACGCACATTTCCATTGTGGTGGCTACTATCTCGTTAAGCAACGTATTGCCTTCGCCCATCAGGGCGAAGGCTTTTTCGAATGCGGCGGTCACGTTACTCCACATATATTATGC
>JADINF010000079.1 GCA_017694145.1 Candidatus Stercoripulliclostridium pullicola | reverse complement strand
CGAAGGAAAGAGCGTGCTTTCCGCAAAAGGCAATACCATCGAAAGCGACGTATTCGCTGTGACTTTCGATCCTTACGGAAACATCAAGAGCCTCATCGACAAGCGCGACGGCAAGGAATACTGCGGCAGTTTCATGAACAAGCTCAACGTATATAAAGATAAACGTCTGCATTACAACGCATGGGATATCGATATCAAATACACGAAGAAAGCTCCCGCAGAATTCAAGCTCATCAATTCGCACACCACGATAACGGACGGCGCCGTCGTGAGAGAGAATATGTACAAGTACGGAAGCTCCAGTATCAGTCAGAAGGTGATACTCGCGGCGGGCAGACCGCTCGTGGACTTCGTGACCACGGTGGACTGGCAGGAAACCCATAAGATGTTGCGCGCCGACTTCCGTCCCGCGGTATTCTCGAAGGAGGTCACCTGCGACATACAGCTCGGCAACCTCAAGCGCAGCACCTCAGACGACACCAAGGTCGAGAAAGCGCAGTTCGAGATCTGCGCCCACAAGTGGATAGATCTGAGCGAGGGCGGCAGGGGCATAAGCGTGCTCACGGACTGCAAGTACGGCTACAGAGTAAAGGAAGGGCTCATTTCGCTCAACCTTCTGAGAAGCCCGATGTTCCCCGCGCCGGACGCGGACAAAGGTATGCACACCATTTGCTACGCGCTCTGTCCGCATAGCGGCGACTATAACGAAGCGGAAGTGCAGCGCTACGGCTATCTCTATAACAACAGACCCCTTATCACCGAATATGAAGTCGATATACCCGCATATTTCGTATCCTCGGATACGCATATCGTCGTAGAAACCGTCAAACGCGCCGAGAACGGCAAGGGCGTGGTCGTCCGCGCGTACGAAGATTCCGGCAGCGCGCGTACCGCTACGATAACCACTCCGCTCGAAGGTAAGGTCTACGAAACGGATCTTCTCGAGAACGTGATCGGCGAAGCGAAGCTTAAAGATCTCGAGTTCAAGCCGTTCGAGATAAGGACGTTCCTTATCGAGGATAGAGAGGGCGCGTAGAAGTTTCATTCGGTTTAGCCGATTTTCCGGAACGCAAAAGGGCGCGGCAATGCCGCGCCCTTTCTCGTTACGTAAAAAATCGGCGCCCGACGGGCGCCGATCAGAGGAGTTAAAGTTTTCAGCTCAGGAATTTGGAAGGTATCAGCATGTTCTGCAGTTGCGTCATCATGTTGTTGAACTGTACCGCGTAGGAGTCGCCCGAACCTACTACCGTAATGCAACCTTTCGTCGCGGCTTCCACGAATTCGTATCTTCCGCTCAGAACGGCAAGACAACCGTCCGGATTGGGGAAGTCGAAGAGCACGAAGGGACGTTTACGGGTGTATTCGCCTCTGCCGGCTTTCGTCTTGCCCGCTTTGACGCGGAGATAAGCTGCGATGGGAGGATATATCTCTTTACCGTTGCTGTCATAGGTCGCGCCCACTTTGAATTGATAGATTCTGTCGGTTTGCTTCGCCGTCCAGCTCACGAGGGGCTGCCAGCCGAGTTTAGTAGCGCTCGACATCGCCGTCGTTATCATATAGAGCGACATCTTGACTTTAAGATACTGCTCCCAAGGATTGTCTATGGACGGATTGTTGTCGGGCATCATCTTCGTGAGCGAAAGCATCAGGAACAGGAAGGGAAGCGTCGCTTTCTTCGTGATGTTTTTGAGAAGAGGCGCCACTATGCCGAGCATTTCGAGAGGGGAATTGCCCTTGAATACGCCGAGCAGACTCTTAATGGATTTGAACTGAAGATTCACGAACTGACAGAAATCGTATCTGCCGTCGTATTCGCCCTGATAGACTTTGAAGCGCGGGACCGCTTTGACTTCGTCGGGATTCTGCGCTTCCGCCTTAGCCTTCTCGGTAAGCTCGTTCGCTTTCTCTTCCGTAAGGAATACGATATGGCAGGCGATAGGATTGACGTCGTCGGCGGCTTTGAACTGTACGACGGCGTTTATCTTGGCGAATTTCTTGACTTGCGCGGGATCTTCGGTAAGCGGTATCTTCATCGCGGGGAACGCCGCGGTAAAGTATAGCTTCGCTACCAATACGTCGTTTTCTGAAGCGATATTACTCATGTCTGCCTCCTTAATCTTCGTCCGCCCAGTCTTCGTCAGCTTCGATTTCCTTGCCAAGCAACTCCTTAACCGTTTCCGCTATTCCGGTGGCGTCGAGTTTATATCTCGCGTAGAGATCTTCGGGATATCCGATCACGCTGAATTCGTCGTTGATACCGAGTTTCGTGAACGCGCAACCTTTGCCCGATTCGGCTATGACGGCTGCGACCGCGTCGCCCAGTCCGCCGATGACGTTGTGTTCTTCGACCGTAAGTATTCTGCGGGTGTCCGTGACCGCCTGCATGATCGCGTCCTTGTCGATGGGCTTCAGGGTGTGCATGTTAAGTACGCGCACGCTGATGCCTTCGGCTTCGAGGTCTTTTGCCGCTTCGCGAGCCTGGAGAGTGGGTGTGCCGCAGGTGATGATCGTAATATCGGAGCCTTCGTGAATGGTTATCGCCTTACCGACGGTGAACTCGAAGTCTTCGTTATCGTGCATCGGGGGTTCGAAGCCTCTGCCTACGCGCATATAGAAAGGTCCGGGTATGTCTATGCAGGCGCGTACCGCTTTGGCTGTTTCGAAGCCGTCTGCGGGGATAACGACCGTCATATTCGGTATCGCTCTCATTATCGCATAGTCCTCGGTGCAGTGGTGGGTGGTGCCCGCCGTGCCGAAGCTCAAGCCGCCGTGGGTAGCGATGATCTTGACGGGAAGATTCTGATAGGCGATGTCCGTGCGGACCTGCTCGCCGCCGCGAAGACATGCGAAGATCGCGAAGGTGGACGCGAAGGGAATAAGTCCCGTTTTCGCAAGTCCCGCCGCCACGCCGAAAAGGTTCTGCTCCGCGATACCCACGTTGAATATCCTCTCCGGGAATTTATCGCCGAAGTTACCGATGTTGGTGGATTTCGCAAGGTCCGCGGTAACGCCTACGATCTTATCGTTCTTTTCACCGAGCTCGGCGAGAACTTTGCCGTATATTTCTTTTGACGCCATTTTATTGGCATCGTAAGTTGTCCAAGTAGTGCCTTCTGCCATTTCTGTTACCTCCTTAATCCATTGCTTCTATGTCCGCAACCGCTTCTTTGAAGAGGTCGGAGTTCATCGCGCCGTAGTGCCACGGAACTTTGCCCTGGAAACGCTTGACGCCGTATCCCTTCTCGGTCTTGGCGATTATCGCCACGGGCTTGTCCTCGGTATTTGCCCAGGCTTCGGCGAGAGCTTTATCGAGAGAAGCCATATCGTTGCCGTTGCAGACGATGACTTTGAATCCGAACGCTTCGTATTTCTTGTCGATAGGCTCGATGCCCATGACCTCTTCGGTAGGACCGTCTATCATGAGCTTGTTGCGGTCGACGATGGCGATGAGGTTTTTAAGCTTGTAATGCGCCGCCGCCATTGCCGCTTCCCATACGCTGCCTTCGTTCTGCTCGCCGTCGCCCATAAGCACTACGACTTTGGCGTCGTTGACTTTCTGATAACGCAGACCGAGCGCCATGCCCACGCCCATCGGAAGTCCGTGTCCGAGAGAACCGGTGGAAGCGTCGCAACCGCGCACCTTCTTGCTGTCGGGGTGCATTCCGTAGGGGGACTCGTAATGGTTGAACGTTTCGAGCGATTCCATGGGAACGAAACCCGCCATCGCAAGGCAGGGAACGTATGCGAGAGCGCAGTGACCTTTACTGAGGATGAATCTGTCACGGTCGAACTTGGCAGGGTCGTTGCTGTCGACGTTCAGATATTTGAAATAGAGCGCGGTGAGGATGTCGGCGCAACTGAGCGAGCCGCCGAGGTGACCGCTGCCGGCGTAATTGGCTGTCTTGACGATATTCAAGCGCAACTCTTTCGCCTTACCCTTCAATTCCTGCACAGAAACGTTTTTTGGCATTTTGCATTTGCCCTCCTATGAATAAATTTCCTAATAAAGCGCGGACGGGTATCATAATCCGCTTTTTCCATTATAATCCATAAAAATTTAGCCGTCAATAGGGAAAATCGGCGCGGCGCGTGCTTGTAAACGCGCGTTAAATATGTTAAAATAACCGCGAGGTGTGAAATGTACGGTATAGCGATCGTGAACGGTTACAGCGGGATAGGCTCGAAACAGGCGGGGCGGCTTAAAGAAGAACTCTCAAGATACGGCGCGGAATTGGATATTTTCCCCAACGCGCTTTGCGCCGAGTATCCGGCGTCGGACTTCGTTGTTTTCCTCGACAAAGACGTGCGGCTCGCCGCGGAATTAGAGAAAAAAGGAGTACGCGTTTTCAATTCGTCCGAAACTATCAGGATATGCGAGGACAAGACTCTGACCTACCTTGCCGTAGGCGGCGAAGGCGTGGTCGTGCCTTGTACGATCTACGCGCCGCTTTGCTACAGCGATCTTTCGAAAATGCGTAAAAAGGTTTCCGAAGAAGCGGATAAGGTAATACAAACACTCGGATTACCTTTGATATTCAAATTGAACGTGGGCTCTTTGGGAATAGGGACGAGGCTTATAGAGAGCCGAGAAGAGCTGGAAGCCGCGATGACGGAATTCTCCGCCGTACCGCATCATTATCAGCGTTTCATAGCCTCTTCGAGAGGGACGGACGTGCGCATAGCGGTGATAGGCGGCAAAGCGGTAGCTTCGATGAGAAGGCGCAACGAGAGGGGATTCCTCTCCAACATCGCGGCAGGCGGAGTCGCGGAGAAGTTCGTGCCCGACGAGAGGTTTTTCCGTATGGCGGAGATCGCCGCTTCTCGCGTACGCGCCGATTATTGCGGAGTGGATCTTCTCGAAGGCGAGCGCGGCGAGCCCGTGCTTCTCGAAGTGAATTCCAACGCATATTTCGAGGGTATAGAACGTGTTAGCGGCGTCAACGTCGCCGGAAAATTCGCCGGATATATACTCGACGCACTTCGCAGGTAAGCAGTATATGAATAGTAAATCGCCGAAAAAAAGTATTGCAAGCCTTTGCCCGTTGTGCTATACTATTCGCGTATAATTATATTATATATTCGGGAGAGCGTATGCGCCGTTTCAGATGTAAAAGCATTTTAATTCTTTTAGTCGCTGTAATTGCGGCAAGCGTCCTGCTTACGGGTTGCGGCGCCTGGGGCGCGAGTGCGGACGAGAGCGAAGTAACGCCTTCGGCCCTTAACGCTCCGCTCAACGACGATCCGCCCGCCGAAGTCAGTTACGTCATTTCCTTCGTCACCGGCACTTCCGAAACTATCCCCGCCATAGAGACGCGCGTTCTTTTGCAGTCGCAGATACCCACTCCCGACGCGAAGAACAAGCCCGGCTATACTTTCGAAGGCTGGTATCTCACTTCCGATTACGCGGGAAGCAAGATAATCGCGGGATACGAATTCACGCGCAACACCACTCTCTACGCTAAGTGGATGGCGAATACCACGATAAGGATCACGACGGCGGAAGAGCTCGCGGACATAGCGCAGGAGCCTTCCGGAAACTACGCGCTCGGCGCGGACATAGATCTTTCGCAGATAGAGAGCTGGGAGCCGATAGGCGGCTTCGAAGAGGGTAAAGAATTCTCCGGCACTTTCGACGGTAACGGGTACGTCATAAGCGGTATGACTATCAAAGGACTGGAAGCGGACGAGGAATTCAATTATCTTCCGATAGGGCTTTTCGGCAAGGTCACCGGCACCGTCCGTAACGTGACGCTCGTCGATTATTATATTGAGCTCGACGGCGATCAGTCGCGCTTTTATATAGGCGGTATAGTAGGTTGGTTGAGCCGCGCGAGCATGTCCAACTGCGTCGCGATAGGCGAATTCAATAACCCGGAGATCGACTACGAAGGCGGCATTTGGGATTCCTTACTCGGCAGTTATGCGGAACCGACTACGAGTTTGTATTGCGGCGGAGCCGTGGGTTACGTGCAGGGCAGCACCGTAACGAAGGTTTCGGCCGAAGGTAAAATTACCTCGCAAAGCAACGAAGAAAACGTTTATTTCGGCGGAGTGGCGGGTTACGTCGGCTCTTACGACGAGGAAGGCGAGAACGTCAGTATACACGAGCCGAGCTCGCTCAGCAACTGCAATTCCGCGGTCACGATCTACGGGAGATATGCCGGCGGGCTTATCGGATACAATAACGGCGCGGTCAGCTCATCTTTCGCAATAGGCGACGTGAGCGGTTCGCTCTCTTACCCGGCTATCGCGGGCGGACTCATCGCGTACAATTATAATGCCGGTTCAATCAACGCCTGTTACGCGACAGGGCACGCCGAAGCGCGTACGGCGGGCGGACTCGTCGGAGTCAATATCTTCGATTTCGAAACCGCAGAAGGCGGCACCATTTCGAATTGTTACGCTTCGGGAGACGTTTTCGCTTCGGAATACGCCGGCGGACTCGTCGGCAGAGCGGTATCGGATCTCCCTTACCTCGGCAGACCCGATTTCGACGATACCGTTTACGATCACAACTCGGAGCACACCACGAGCGCGACGACTTTCTTCATGATCGAGAACTGCCTCGCTTACGGCTCCGTCGAAGCCAACGCCTCCACCACCGTTTTCAAGGATTACGAGGGTAACGAGTATACCGCTAACGTTTTCTACGCCGTTTTCGCGGGGAACTTTATCGGTCAGGCTTACGAACTTTATATACGTAACTGCATAGGCTTTGGCAACGTCGACGCCATTTCGCACCGTTCCGCTTCCGACGCGGCGGTGGGCGACGAAACTTATACCCATAACGTGGCTTACGGCGACAACTTCGTCGGTCACAGCACGGCGCTTACTTCGAGCGCCGACTACATGAGAGTTTACGTCGCGCCCGGCGTTACCGTCACCCGTAACGGTACGGCGTACGACACTTCCGCAGGCTACAATTCCGTGGACGAAATAAGTTACAACTATCTCAACAACGCGAGTTTCTACACGACGAGCCTCGGTTTCAGCACCGATTACTGGAATCTCAATAACCTCAACGTGCAAGCAGGGGTCTATCCCACTCTGAAGCTCTCCTGATCGGTTAAAAAATGTTCGAAGCGACCGTAGACATCAACGCAAAAGATTATAACGCCTGTACGCTCTATTATCTCAAGAAGTTCGTCGGCGTCAAAGAATACATCCTCGTGGGCTTTTTGCTTATCGGGGGACTGGTGCTGTTTTTCGCATTCAACCAATGGCTCATACTCGCGCTGTGCGGCGTTACCGTGCTCCTTATGGCGGCGGCGATCGTCGTGTATATCGCGCTCGCGCGGAAAGGATACAGGGAAGAATTCGTCAAGCGCAACACGCACGAATGGAAATTCGCTTTTCATGAGGAAGAATTCACCGTGGAAACGCTCGAAGAGAACGGCGAAAAGCCTTATACGGAGAAATTCTCCTACGAAAGGGTGGAAAGAGTCGCGCTCAAAAAAGACCGCGTATACATTTATTGCGGCGCGGCGCTCGCGTATTATATCCGTTACGACAATATGACCGCGGGCACGTTCATAGATTTCTGCGAGTTCGTCAAAAAGAGAATAGAACCAGCCAAGTTCAAAATGAAAGAGGGCAGACGCAAAAACAAACAATTTCCGTACGGGAGATAGGATATGTACAACATCAAAGAAGTTTCGGCAAGGATTAAGGATTTAAGAGAGTTTTCCGATTACTCGATAGAGGATTTCGCGCCAAAAGTGGGCATCACCCCGGAAGAATACGCGGAATACGAATCGGGCGAGAAAGATATCCCGATAGGTCTATTATACAATATTTCGACGGTACTCGAGATAGACCCCACGTTCGTGCTTTTCGGTAAAGGCGCCACCAAGCGCGACGCCACCGCCGTCTACGGCGGCAACGGTATCAGCATACAGCGTTACGAAGGATATTCGTTCATATCGCTTAACGCCGATTTCGTCGACCGCGAGCTCGAGCCCATGATAGTGACCATAGAAGAAGGCGTCACTCCGGAGCTCGTCAAGCATACCGGACAGGAATTCAACTACGTGCTCGAAGGTTCGCTCCGCGTTATCGTTGGCGAGAAGGAGTATTATCTCAGAAGCGGCGACAGCCTGTATTTCGACGCCACCCTTCCCCATGCGCAGGTGGCGATGGAGAAATTCGCCAAATTCATCACTGTAATTCAGAGATAAAGCGTTATCGCGGAAACGGGCGCATATAATTACTTTTACGGAGGAGAAACGTAATGAACAGAGCAGAGTTTATTTTCGCGGTGATAGACGTATTGTTCCATCCCATGCAGAACTACATAAGCAGGAAGGGCGTGAAATGTGAGAAAAACCTTTCTTACGACGACCGCTATGCCGACTGCAAATTCGATATATATTATAAAGAAGGCGCAAAAACGCCCATGCCCGTCGTAGTCAATATCCACGGCGGCGGCTTCGTCAAGGGCGACAAGAAGCACCGTAAGAGCATCTCGCATCTCTACGCGGACAGAGGGTGGTTCGTGATGAACATTAACTACAGACTGAGCCCGAAATACGCATTCCCCGACGTTATAGAGGACTGTATAAACGCGCTCAACTATCTCCCGAAACTCGCCGAAAAATACGATCTCGACCTTACTAAAGTGGTCACGACGGGCGATTCGGCGGGCGCTTACGCCGCAGCGGAAACGGAGGCTGTCATCACCAATCCCGCGCTTTCGGCAAAACTCGGAATGCCCGAATGTAAGGTAAAACCCGCGGGAATGGTATGTTTCTGCGGACCGTACGACCTCGTAGCCGCCATGGGCGCGAAGCTCCCGTTCGGGCTCGTGCGTTCGATAGGGGAGAGCTTCCTCGGAATGAAATTCAACAAGGATTACTCAAACGTCAAGGATTACGAATATATCAACGAGGTGAGTCCCTCGGCATTCGTCAATTCCGACTGGTGCCCTACGGTGCTCACGATGGCGAAAAAGGACGTATTCTGCAAAGGTCACGGCGAGATACTTTTCGATAAACTGAAAGAAGCGGGCGTACCCGTGCGCGAAGCCCATTCGGTGAAGCTCATCGACAACCATTGCTACCACTTCAATTTCTGGACGAAGGCGAGCAAGGAAACGATGAATACGGTCTACGAATTCCTCGACGAGCTGTACGCGAAGTAAGCGAGAGGATTTGAAAAATAAGATAGGAAAATATTTGACAAAGCCCGCATGAGCGGCTATAATATCGATTGTGCTCGGTAGTCGAGCGCGATCGAAATATGCGCCTTTAGCTCAATTGGATAGAGCGTTGGTCTACGGAACCAAAGGTTAGGGATTCGAGTTCCTTAAGGCGCACCAAAAGGGTATAATCCGAACTTTTTACTCATCACGGGTGATTGGTTCGGATTTACTTTTTTATTTTCGGATTTACAATAAAGTAAAAGGGCTTGCGGGATATCCGCAAGCCCTTTTGCCGTTGTTCAAGGTTTATGATATTCGGCTCAACCTTTCTGAAATTCACATATTATCTTATTTTTTCAGAATCCGCCTCTTTATTGCGGATCTTTTCAAATACCGTCTATGCGGTCTGTCCTTATGTATTCAACAGGACTCTTTCTTATTCAATTTTGTATTCAGTTGTCGTTTTTGTTTTTCTGCCTTCCATTCTTCAAACTCTCTTTTTCCTTCTTCCGTTTCAAAGAGCGATTGAATGGCGGGCAGCAATGCTCTTGCGAGCGAGTCAATTTCATAATCTGGTATGCCTGTGGTGTTCTTTTTCTTTCTCGACATTTTTTCCCGATAGCATTTTCTCCTTTTCAGCGATTATTCAGTTGTGGTCAAAGCAATGAAATTGCAAGTACGATCGTCTGCACGACAAGCAATGCAGGTGTAAGCCACAGCAGGAATTTGCGAAACCCGCTCTCGAAACGGATATTCTCCCGTAACTGTTCCATTTCTTTTTCGGTCTTTCGAATTTCTTCCTGCGTTTTTGATAATGTTTCCCGTACGTTAATCAGCATTTCCGCTTTCATATCATTTACAGAAGTCGAAACCGCCTTTTTGACTTGTATTCCGATGCTCTCGTTGAGTTTCTCTGTTTTCGCGGTTTCCGTTTTGATTTCCCGTACCGCTTTGTCCACGGTTGTTGTCAGATCGTATTCCGTCGCCGCCATATCCGCCCGCATTTCCTCGATGAGCTTGTTCTGCGTCTCGATCAATTTGTTGCATTTCTCGTTCGATATCGCCAACGCTTCTTTGAGTAAATCGGTTTTGATATGCTGCCTGTCCTGTTCGTTCATTTCCTGCAACATCGCAAGCGGTGTTGCAGTTTGTCCTGTTTCCATATTTTTCAATGACATTTAATACCTCACTTTTCGTATAATTTTGTCCGAGTTTCAGCCCTCGGATAGCTTTTTTCTTTTCGGGGTGCAGGTAGGAGTATTCCGTCTTGCTTCTCGTAACGCTTACCCCGTACTTTGCGAGATGAGCGAAAAATTCGCTCTCGTCGCTTGCCAAAAGTTTTCCTTCCTCAATGACCTCTCTTAAATCTTCCTTCCACGATGTACCGCCTTTGAGAATGATATGCTGCTCGTCCTGTGTTCGGTTGTTCTCGGCTTTCTTCCGAAAATCCAAAGAGGAAAATCCGAACTCTTCTCCGATCTCATTCGCCATATCTTTCAGCCTCGTATAATCACTGTCGTTAAAATGCAGTTTCTTTCCCGTAATAGGGTGGACGGCATTGACCACGATATGACTGTGAACGGTCTGCGTATCCGTATGCGTGGCTATGACGCACTCGCAACCCTTGAACATCTTTTCCGCGCAAGCTCTCGCATACTCATGTACCATGCGAGGATCAGCTCTATCTTTCCTGTCGGGAGAAAGTTTGAAATGATAATACTTTCTCTCGTCGTAGTCTGTATATTTTCCGAACCTCGCCGCCGTTTCTTTGAACTGCGCTGAATAATCCTCGTCTATGAAAAGGTTTTGCACGTCGATATACTTTGCCTTATCCTTGCGGGTAATATAGCCGATAGCCATATCAGGCATGGCTTTGCCCGCCGTACCTTTCAAAAGCGGCATTTCAGTTCCCTCCGATAATGGAGAGCAAAGCGCGATACGCTCTCTTGCACTCTGCCGCGGCAGACAATACTTGTTCTTTCTCATTCGGGTGGAAGTGACAACGCCGAACCGCTTGATTTAAGTTATTGCCTTGCCGTTTAAGTTCCTGCAATATCTCTCCGCTGCGTTCGAATACAACAACGGGCTTGTCCGTCAATGCGCGGATCAGAAAGTCTGTTCGGCTCAATCCGCTTGTCTTTACCTTCTCATCAATGATGCGCCGTTCCCGTTCCGATACGCGGAAAGAATAGGTTATTGGTCTGTTTCGTTTTACTGTTTTCTTCTCGATAATTTTTTCCTCCAAAGTTTTTTGTACTTCCATAAAAGGGTATTAGGGGAAAGTATTTCCCCTAACGAGGCGAGCGGAACGCTCGGCAAGTGGCTTGCCACTTGCGTACCTCGCCATTACGAAAAGCGGCAGTCTGCTCCGCTTGTGTAACACACTACGGAACAGGCTGTCTTCGTCTGTTTTGCTTTCCGTTTTTTGTTGTTTGCTTGCCGTTTTATGGCGGTCTGATCGTTCTTTGTTTGTTCATATCTTCCTCCTTATCTGATTTGTTTTTATCTTTACCCACGCCGAAAGGAGAGGGCTACGATAACTAAAAAAGTGTGCAAAAAAGTCGCTGACAGCTTTTCGCATATCACCGACCTTAACCGTATTTAGCAACTTCGTATTGCTCTATGGTGGTTAGCCATTCTATTGTGATGCCGACTGTTGAATACGCTTTCGCGCCCCGACATCTAAAATTGTACGCAAATAAAACCCATAATCGCGCGTCCAAAAATGCGAGATAAAACAGGCTCAACTCCATAAAAAGAGTACACTTAAAAAAGCCTTTCATCGCACATCTTTTTCAAGCAAAGAGAACGTCGGCTTTTTCGGAAAAATTGTATCACAAAAAAGCCCCTCATTGCCTGACGAAAAACAACAACCATACAAGGGCTTTACACGTTCAAAAATTTGTACGCTTACAAAGCCCATAACGGCTCGTCTTTCAGACGGCTCGGGTGCAGCGCAATACGCGCTGAAAACCTCGCGGGCAAATCCCGCTCTACTGCGCAGAAAATTCTGCTCCCCCTCTGTAAGAGGAGAACTACGCCATACACATTTCAAAGTATGGCAAAAGAGTACAGGCGACATCTACACCTGTACTCTTTTATTATATCATATCTATTTCCGTTTGTCAATAAAATACAAACATTTGTTCGTATTTCGATGCTAAAATTTGATTATACGTGTTGCAATTTTATTCTGAAATGTTTTATCATGTTCGACAAAAATCATTGTGGGCCGAAACTGCATGAGCAAA
>JADINF010000078.1 GCA_017694145.1 Candidatus Stercoripulliclostridium pullicola | reverse complement strand
GGAAAGCGGAGCATGAGGCTCTAAAGTCAAGCCGCCACGCTTAGGGTGGCGGCGGACTCAGGTGGCCTTGCATAAAAACCTATATTAATATTATTTTTCCTTGTAAATAAAAAACTCCCGACAAATATTTTGAGGAGCAAAATATTTTCGGGAAAGCGGAGCATGAGGCTCTAAAGTCAAGCCGCCACGCTTGGGGTGGCGGCGGACTCAATTAGCCTTGCTTCGACGCAGTGGTGAATAAATGCTATTCTCAAAACCGAGAAGAAGGGTGCAGATTGCGCTCTTTCAAATGTGAGGACAAGGGAGTTTACAATGAAGTAAATGACCGAAGTACGAATCGTGAAGAAAGGGCGCAAGATGCACCCTTATCCTCGGTTTTGGTGGAGGTGAGGGGATTTGAACCCCTGTTCTTACGGGTTACCGAACAGCTTTCTACATACTTAGCGTGTTGTCGGTTGTCGTTTCCGCAAAGTCAACAAGCAAACTTTACTTCGACCGAGCCTCTGTTTCCGTCCGAAGTCCGAGGCGTTACTTCGTGCGGTTCCCTGCTAAACCACGCCGGTTGACTACCCGCAGGTTGTAGTGCCGACGGCTGCGCTAATTACGCGGCAGCGTATTGATAACTTTGTTCGTCAGTTATTTTTTAATTTCCGTTTTTACGAAGCCGAGCCTTCGGTATGCTTACTGCCCCTTAACGTCGCAAGTCGAATCCGGAACACCCCCGTATCGATCTACGCCTTCGGGTTCTATATTATACTACATTATATATGCGTAATGCAAATGAATTTCTCCTGACTTTTCCGTAAACTCGACGGAAAAGGGAAGAAATTATTTCGTCCACACCTTGTTTATTTCCTCGAAAGTCTTTTCTTTCAAAAGGGCGTCGAAGCTTATGCCCACCGGTCCGTGGCTTCCGTTGTCGATGACGTATGCGTCGGGGGCGTCGGGTCCGAGCGCCGCAGTAGCCGAATACACGAGCACCATATTGTCGCCGTCGTAGGAATTATAGGTCCTGTCAAGTACGATATTCCCGTCCGCGTCGGTTATATACGTCGCGCGCTCCCTTCCCGATATGCCCGTCCCTACGAAGTAGACCGTATTGACGAGGGTGGTGGAATGTACGAGTCCCGCGTCGGTAGCGACGTAAGCGGAGTCGAAGAAGTTTTCGAGGCGGGTCTTGCCGTTCGCTTCCTTTTGGAATACGTATATAGGCTCGCCGTCCTCGTTGAAAGCCCAGGGGCGCGAAGCGTAGAATTCGATGAGCTCTTCGCGCGTTTCGATAGGCTCGCCGTCTATCGTTATCATATAGTCGCTACCCGTATGCGAATACTGCGCGGACTCCATAAGATAGGGGCTCGGGAAAAGCTGATACATCGATGTGAAGCCGCGTATGAATTCCGCCATAACGTCGTTCAGGACCGTTTCGACTATGCTGCCGACCATGCCCGCGGCTGCGTCCGGAAGCATGCTTTTGATGCCGTCTATATCGAGCATATCTCCGAGCCGCATCGGATCTTCTATATAGGCGAGCGCGTCTACCGAGCCCAGCAAAGAGGGGGCGTATGCGCAATACAATTTGACCTTTGCGCGGTTTTCCTCACTGCGCGCGAGATAGCACGAAACCACGTTGCCGCCCATGCTGTGCGAAGTGAGTATCACTTCGTCGTACCCTTTGGAATTTATGTATTCCTCGAGGAGCCTGCCGTTCTCCGCGTTATCGAGGCGCCAGTCGTAGTTGAATACGCTTATTTCGGCTTCGTCGCCGTACTCAGCGACCATGCTGTCGTAGGTCTGCTTGTAGACGTTTAGCACGCCGTACTTCACGTGCGAGTCGGTTTCGGACGTGGCGGGCTTTATGTTACGCACCGATTTTCCCGTGTTCTTGTCTACCTTAAGCGCGTTGATGAAACCGTCCTCGCCCGTCACGAGATCAAGTACGTCCAGTATGCCGTTTTCAAAGGAATTCAGTATTTCCGTAATAAGTTCCGTGGACATGTTCAAAGAGCCGTCCGGCAGTAAAACTTCCTGAATGGGAAACTCTTCCATAGGTACGGGATCCCAAACAACGGTTTCCGTACCGTCGTCTTTTAACTCCACGAGCCCTCCGGAGAGAAGGGCGGTGACTATCACGATACCGCGTTTCGGCTTTTGCCGCATGCCGTACCACAGCGCGCAACCAAATACGGCTAAGGTGACGACGGTCAAAAGTACTGCCACGAAAACGTTGAATCTTCTTCTTGCGGCGGAATTTTTCATAATACGCTCCTCCACGAAATACGCGATATCCCGTAAACTATACGCGATATCCCGTAAACTATTTTAACACGCGCGCCGCGCGAATGCAATAGCGTATCTGCGCGCGTTGGCGCCGAAAGTAGAATCTCGGCGCGCGGCTATTCGGTGCGAGCGGCGAACGCTTCGTGGAAAGCGACTTCTTCGAAGCGGATATAAGGGAGATAACGCTTCTCCTCCACCTCGTCGTCGGCGTTAGCGTTATATATCCTGACGTTATTTGCGCCCGCTTTCAGCTTAATATATACGACCCGCTCCGCGAACGTCTGCCAGCTGTAAGTGTTCCTGAACCATACTCGTTCCGTATAGCCGTTCACTTCTATGTCGGCGTAACGTTCGATAAGCTTTACGTTATAATCGTGCGTACCGTATTCGGCGTTGTCGGAATAAGGGATATTCATGGCGTAAACGCCGTCCGCGGGTGCGAAAACGGTATATTCCGCATAGTTTTCGGCGCCGCTCAAGTACTTTTTGTCGCAATCGGCGAAGTTTGTTTTGAGCTCGTATCCGAGAGGTTTCCCTTCGCAGGGCGTAGCGAAAAGAGGCAGCGGCAGTTCGCCGTAAACGAAATTGACGCCGCGCCGCATGTATGCGGAGAAAGTTTCTCCGGCAATCGTTACGCCCTCGAAAGTAACGGCGCGCGCGTCGCTTAATGTAAATTCGTAGGTTCCCGCTTTGTCCGTCACGAACATATACCCGCCTTTACGGAGAGGGAAGGCTTCGCGGGCGGTGCGCTTGCAAGCGGGTAAGATAT
>JADINF010000077.1 GCA_017694145.1 Candidatus Stercoripulliclostridium pullicola | reverse complement strand
CTTATGCCTGAACGTGGGCGCTTTAAGGTCGAATACCGCGCCGATATGCGTAGGCGCCTCGTCCGTTATGAGGCGCGCAAGCATGGAGAGGTAGCCGAATATGGCGTTGGTGACGACGCCCTGCTTGTTCTCGAGCGGGGGAAGCGCGTAATACGCTCTGTTGATGAGGCTGTTGCTGTCGAGCAATATGATTTTCGTCATTTATAACTCCAGTTTCATGTCGTTGAATTTGATCCAACCCATTTTACGCATTATCTCGCTTACCGCAAAACACACGACCGCGGGAATAACGAACATACAGAAGATTATGCCGAGCGCGATCTGCCAGTCGGGTATAAGCCCTGCGGAAGCGTCGATCACCCCGAAAACTCCTACGAGTCCCGATGTACCCATACCGCCTCCCGCCGCAGTGCATCTCAAGCGGAATACCGAAGTGGCGAGAGGTCCGACTATAGCGCTCGCCACGATCGGCGGGACCATTATGAGCGGATGTCGCATAAGGTTGGGTATCTGAAGCATGCTTGTGCCGATACCCTGCGCGATCAGTCCGCCCCACTTGTTTTCGCGGAAACTCTGCACGGCAAAGCCCACCATGTGCGCCGCACACCCTGCCGTGGCGGCGCCGCCCGCGATAAGCATATTGGGATCCGCAGCCATCGCGCCGCCCGCTATGACGAGCCATATAGCCGCAGAGGAGGTAGGTAACGTGAGCAATATTCCCATCGCTACGGCTATGATTATTCCCATGGATATCGGAGCGATACCGGTAGCGAGCGCAATACCTTTACCTATGAGATTTACGAACAGTATGAAAGGATACGCCACATACACCGCAAGCATCGAGACGACCATCATCGTAAGCGGCACGACGACGATGTCCACCTTGGTCTTCCCCGCAACGAGCAGACCTATCTCTATCGCTATGAGCGCGACAACGTAAGTCCCGATAGGATTGCCGGGCGCGAACGAAGCCGCGTAAGTACCCGCAATTATCTGATCCGAGAAAGCTCCCGCCATACCGGCTACCGCGGCGGAGAACATAACGAGCTTGGGCGCTTTGAGCTCGTGCGCCATTCCGACTCCTATTCCCGCGCCCATAAGGGACTTAGCTATGTTGGCTACGGCGGTGACGAAGTTACCTACGGCTATACCCGCTTCGGTACCCGACGAGGTTATCCACCCGCCTATCTGCGCGAGTATGGTGCCCGCTATCAGCGTGCAGAACAAGCCCTGCGACATTCCCGTAAAGGCTTTGATAAACCATCTGTCAAGCAATTTTTTTATGACGGCGACGACGCGCGCCTTGTCGGGTTTAAGGCATTTTGTCTTACCGTTTCCCGCTTTAAGGACGACCGTTTCGCTATTTCCCGCCACTTGTGCTTCTTCGGGAACGTTGAGCTCGGCGCTTTCCGCCGCGATACCGTTCTTCTCGTTTGCCGTTCCGTCCGCTCCGCTTTTTGCGGCGTCGGTGAACTTTTCTTCGGTCATATTCCGTCTCTCCTTCACGCGCCTTTGATAAGCGCTTTTACGATTTCGTACACTTTGGGGTATTTGACGTCGGGTATCTCCCTCGTCCAGCGCACCGCGAGCGCGGATACGAATTCTTCCGCGCCGTATATACGGAATTTTTCCACTCCGTACAGCTTCGCCGCATATTCGAACATAGCTACCACGGCTTCCACCGCGGTGACGTCGGACGCAAGCCCCAGTTCTTCGCTCGCCACGCGCGCCGCCCTTGCCATCAATTCCCTGCGCGTTCCCTGCGCGTCCAGGATATTAGACAAAGCCTCATAACACTCGTTGTCGAAATGCTCGAGGTAATTTATGCTTTCGGCATAAGTTTTCGGGCGTATATAATATTTCATTCCGATGAGCTTATCGGTAAATCTCAGCGCGTCGTAATAGCCTAATTTTATATTGTGCGCTATCTTTTCCTTGCGGAAATCGAGCGTGGTGCCGAGATTTTCGGAAGGGTCTATATAATCCACCTTCACGCTCATATCCAGAACTTTCTGACTGGGCATTCTACTACCCGTGCGGATACCCACGATATTGCGGTAACCGCGATGAATGAGCGGCGTAACGGGACAGTTATTGTACATCCCGCCGTCCATAAAACTTTTTCCGCTCACTTCGGGTCTGTTGAATACGGGGAAATACGCGCTCGTGAGAATATATTGCGTCAGCATGCCTTCGGGGATATCTTCTTTGAAAAGCTCTAGCGGCGTCCAGTCGTCGCTTATCGAAACCGTGACCATGCAATAATCTACCGGCGAAGCGCGCAAACGCGCTTCGTCGATATAGGTAGCGGCAAATTCGCGGATCTTGTCCATCGGAAGTCCGCGATTTTTGACTGTTTTACGAGCAAGGCGCAACATATACCTGATAAGGTCGCGGTCGAGATCGCGGGAAAGAAGTCTGTTGAATTTTTCGTCGTCGAGTCCGGTGAGCGTGGCAAACGACGCGTTACGCCATATATCTTCCAGCACGGGGAAATCTCCCTGCGCCACTATCGCGCCGTTGAGCGCGCCTATAGAGGTACCCGCTACGCCGTCGAAAGAATATCCCCTCTCGAACAGCGCTTTCAGAGCGCCTACGTGAAACGCGCCTTTCGCGCCCCCGCCTTCGAGTGCAAGACCGAGCATTTTACTTGATCACGAGACGGAATTTCAAGCTCTGCGCGTGGCGAGGCAAGATCTTATATTGCGGTTTCAACGTAGCCATGCCGGGTACGTCGCCGCCTACTCCGCGCTGTCTGCCGTCGATGTTGACGGTGAGATAATCGAGACTCTTGAGCTCGTGCAGATGCTTTGCCGAATACAGCATGTCGAGGGTGTACGGATGTACGCTCGCCTCGAAAGGCTTCTCGTCCGCGTATATCTCCACGCCGTTGTCGCCGCCCACTTTGAGCCAGCGCATTTCGGTGTGATTGCCGTTCTCCTGCGGATAGAGATAATCGTGAAGGAATTCCTCGGAGCTTCCCGAATAACGCTTGATAAGCGCCGCCGTGGCTCTGTCGCAGTAATTCTCGAAAGGTCCTTTGCCGTAGAAGCTTACGCCTTCCACTCCGTCGCGCAGAGCGAAAGTGAAGCCGTAACGCTCCATTTCCTTCTTCGGAATGAGCGAAAGTTCAACGTCTATACTGCCGTCCGCATTGAATTTGTAAAGGGTGCGCAATTCCTTGACGTGCGGCATTTTCCAGTCTATCGCAACGGAAACCTTGCCTTCGTTGGACATCACGTTGATGCGGCGCACTCTCAATCTCTTCTGCGCCCTCTTGAATCTGTCGACGCCCATGTACCACTTGGCTATCGGGATATCCACCTGAGGCAAACGGTCGTTGTCGATGGTGGCGCGGTAGAAACTGAGCTCGAAAGGCTCTTTGAGTTTTTCCTTGCCCTGCTTGCCTATGCTGATGATCTTACCGGTCTCTTTGTCTATTATCGCGCGGCATCCGCCGAAGCTTACGACGATCTCGACGTCGGTTGCCGCGTAACCGCTTTCGCCCTTCACTTCGGGAAGCGCGAAGTCGGCGCGCTTCAGAATGAATTGCTCGTAAGCGACAACGTGTCCCGCTTCGGAATATGCGTTCGCTTCGCGGGTTATCACGTTGACTACGAGGCTCACTTCGCCGTCGCCGAAATCGAAATCGAGCGGAAGATCCATCGTGCCTATCTTGCCGCTCTCGACGGAAGGCATGGGATATACCACGGAATCGACGAGCTCGCCTTCGCAATAAAGCTCCAGTTTCACGTCGAATTCGTTAAGATTGGTGAACATATAGCGGTTATAGAAAGCTATCTTGCCTTCGATGAGCGCTATATCTGCCTGTTGATACTGCTTACGTACTTCGTAAAGCGCGGGGTTGGGACTGCGGTCGCCGCGCAGGATACCGTTGAAGGCAAAGTTGCCGTTATTGGGTTTGTCGCCGAAATCGCCGCCGTAACGCCATTCGGTTATGCCCTCCGAATTAGTGTACTTTATAGTCTGATCGGCAAAATCCCATATAAATCCGCCCGCCAGCCTGTCGTACTTCTTGAAAGCGTTCCAGTAATCGGAGAAGTTGCCGAGCGCGTTGCCCATGCAGTGCGCGTATTCGCATTGCATGAAGGGAAGATCGCGGTATTTTTCCGGTTTATAAGCTACTCCCCACGGGCAATAAATGTAACTTCCGTGTCTTACTGGGCGGTTTTCGCCTATCGGTTCCATTTTCTCGAGCGGCGCGTACATTTCGCTCATGACGTCGGAGATCCAGCCGCTCGTATCCGCTTCGTAATGGATAAAGCGCGTGTCGTCGATCTCGAGCGCGACTTTACGCATCGCTTCGAACGCCTTACCTCTTCCGGACTCGTTTCCGAGCGACCAGCTCACTATACACGGATGGTTTTTATAGGTATTCACCATATTGCGCATACGGTAACAGCACTGCTCGGTCCAACGCTTGTTACTGCGCGGGATAAGGAAGGACAGCCCGTGCGTTTCGAGGTTGTTCTCGCAGATCACGAGAACGCCGTACCTGTCGCACAGTTCGTAGAAGCCGGGTTGGTTGGGATAGTGACAGTTACGTATGGCGGTGATATTGTTGGCTTTACATATTTTGATGTCTTCCTCGACGAGAGAAAGCGGCACGGCGTGACCGTATTCGGGATGGAATTCGTGACGGTTGACGCCGGTGAATTTAAGAGGTTTGCCGTTCAGGAGAATGTAAGGACCTTTGCCGTCTTTCATCGGAACGATCTCCACTTTACGGAAACCGAACGTGGTAAGTCGCCTGTCGACGAAAACGTCGCCGTCGTAAAGATCGACTATTACCGCGTAAAGATTCGGGTGCTCGTGAGACCAGAGTCTGAAATCTTTGACGGGAGCTGCGAAAGTAAGTCTGCGTTTTTCGCCGTCTACGAAAGGATCTACCTCGTAAACGCCTTCGAAAGCGGGAGCTTCTTCGCCGTAATAATCCACGAGAGTAACGTAAACTCTCGGCGCGGAAAGACCCCTGCCGTTGCCGGAAATATCGATATCGGCAACTATATCCGCGCGCGTGAAATCTTCCGAAAGCGCGCTTCTGAAGAACATATCCGAGATCTCCGCTTTGGGTTTATAGAGAAGATCGACGTCGCGGAATATTCCGGAAAGCCGCCACATATCCTGATCCTCGAGGTAGCTTCCGGTACAATAACGGTAAACGACTACGTCGAGTTTGTTTTCGCCCGGGCGGACAAAATTCGTGATCTCGTATTCCTGCGCGTCGAAAGTGTCCTCAGAGTACCCTACGAATTCACCGTTTACGTAAACTTCCGCCGCGCTGTTGACGCCGCCGAATCGCAGGAAAACGTTGTCGTCGGTTTCTTTTACGTTGAACATGCGCGAATAGCAACCCACGGAATTCTTTTCGCCGTAAACGTGAGGTATCATCGGCAGGAACTTGCTCTCGAGCGCGTACGGGTACGCGATATTGGTATAGATCGGTACGTCGTATCCCTTGAACTGCCACTCCGACGGCACTTCTATGGTATCGAAACCGGTTAAGTCGGCGTCGAGCTTGGTGAATCCCCAGGGAATCTCGTAAACGGAATTGCAGAATTTGAATTTCCATTCGCCGTTAAGGCTAACGGATTTGAAATTATTGTCGCTGTCGAGCGGGAATCCCGAAGCGTATCTTTCGATGGAATTTACGTTATATATGTCGGGCTTACGCCAATAATCCTTCATTTCGTCCTCCGGCGCGCGTAGCGCTAGTATATAAATATTTATAATATTATATCACGCTATGCGCGCGAAGGCAATACGCAAAAGAAAAATTTAACGCATCTTAACGACGTAAAAAAACCGCCCCGACCGGGGCGGTTTGAGGCGAGGCGCGCTTAACGGACGATTATCTCGTCGTGCGCGGGACCTACGCCGATATATTTGACGGGAACGCCGGCGTGCTTCTCGATAAGCTCGATATACTTCTTCGCGTTCACGGGAAGCGCGTCGTAGTCGCGTATCTCGCGGGTAGAAGTGAGCCAGCCCTCCATCTCCTCGTAAACGGGCTCTACTTTATAGAGGTCTGTAGCCGAGGGCATATAATCGATGAGTTCGCCGTTTAATTTGTAGCCTGTGCACACTTTTATCTTCTCGTAGGTATCGAGTTTGTCTATCTTGCAGACGGCTATGGAAGTGAAACCGTTAACGGTCGCGGCAAATTTGACTATCGGCAGATCGAGCCAGCCGAGCCTTCTCGCGCGTCCCGTTCTTGCGCCGAATTCGTCGTCAATTTGGTTGCCTGTGCCACGGAATCCGTCCGATTGCTCATCGTTCATCTCCGTAGGGAAGGGTCCGTCGCCCACGGCGGAGGAGAAGGCTTTCATGACGCCTACTATCTCGTCTATCTTACTGACGGGGAAGCCGCCGCTCACCGCGGCATACGCCGCAACGGGGTTGGAGGAAGTGACGTATGGGTATATGCCGAGGTCGATGTCCTTCATCGCGCCGAGCTGTCCTTCGAAAAGGAGCTTCTCCCCTCTTGCTATCGCCTTATTGACGAACGATACGGGCTCGACGATGCGCTTCGAAAGCTTCTCCGCCCATACGCTTATTTTCGCCATTATGTCCTCCACGGAGAAGGTTTCGCAGCCTTTGGCTTCGAGCTCCGCGTTGACGGTGGGCATTATCGCCTCCACGCGCTTACGGCAATATTCGAGATCGAGAAGGTTCTCGAAGCGGAGCGCATTGCGACGCGCTCTGTCCGCGTAAGCGTATCCAATACCGCGCTTGGTGGTGCCTATGCCCGTTCTGCCGCTCCTCTCGCTCGCGCTGTCGAGCGCGATATGATAAGGCATGAGTATGACCGCTCTGGAGCTTATGTACATGAGCGAGGTGTCCACGCCGCCTTTCTCGATCTCAGCGAGCTCTTTCATCAGCTCGTCGGGATTGATGACCATTCCTGTATTGGCGAGAGCCTTACAACCGTCTTCGAATATCCCGCAAGGAACAAGGTGGAGTTTGAACGAACCTTTGTCGTTGACGACGGTGTGTCCGGCATTGTCGCCGCCCTGGAAGCGTACGACCATATCCATATCTTTGGCAAGATAATCCACTATTTTACCTTTGCCTTCGTCTCCGAATTGTGCTCCGACAAGAACTGTAACAGACATATTGTTCCTCCGTAATTTATTTTTTCAAAAGTTTTTTGAGCCGCGCCATGGCTTCGGCGGTATTCTCGTGAGTGTTGAACGCGGTCAGACGGAAATATCCTTCGCCGCATTTGCCGAACCCGCTTCCGGGAGTACCCGCGACCTGTATTTCGTTGAGAAGCATATCGAAAAATTCCCACGAATCCATACCGCATCTAAGCCAGATATACGGTGAATTCACGCCCCCGGTAAACCATATACCGAGCTCGGTGAGCGCGTCCGCCATTATGCGTGCGTTCTCCTTGTAATACTCGATATTCGCGCGGCATGTAGCCATTCCCTCGGGAGTGAATACCGCTTCCGCGCCGCGTTGTACGATATACGCGGTGCCGTTGTATTTCGTGGTCTGACGGCGAAGCCACATCTTATTGAGACTCCTTCCGCCGATAACGATATCCTCGGGAACGACGGTGTATCCGCAACGGGTGCCTGTAAAGCCCGCGGTCTTGGATAGCGAACAGAACTCCACGGCGCATTTTTTCGCGCCTTCGACCTCGTAAATGGAACGGGGAAGTTCTTTGTCGCCCACGAAAGCTTCGTATGCGGAATCGAAAAGTATGATAATACCGTTTGCGTTGGCGAAGTCGACCCAAGTTTTGAGTTGTTCTCTCGAATACACCGCTCCCGTGGGATTGTTGGGCGAGCAAAGATATACGATGTCGCCCTCGAGCCCTTCGTAAGGCATCGGCAAAAATCCGTTCTCCTCGTTACCGTCGATAAGCGTGATCTTCCTTCCGCGCATCACGTTGCTGTCCATATAAACGGGATAGACGGGATCGGGAATGAGTATCACGTTGTCGTCCGAGAAAAGATCGGTGAAATTCGCCACGTCGCTTTTCGCGCCGTCGGAAATGAAAATTTCGTTCTGTTTAAGTTCCACTCCGGATATTTCGCGATAGTAAGAGGCGATAGCCTGCTGCAAAAATCCGCAACCCTGCTCGTCGCCGTAACCGTGGAAGGTACGGGCGTCGCCCTGCTCGCGGCTCGCTTTCTCGAGCGCCGCGACCACCGGGGCGGTGAGAGGCTTGGTAACGTCGCCTATTCCCATTTTAATGACGGGTTTGTCGGGATGTGCCGCCTGATATTCTCTTATCTTGCGTGCGGTGGTGGAAAAAAGATAACTCTCTTTGAGTGCGAAAAAGTTTTCGTTGATCTTAACCATAATCGGATATATTGAGTTCTCCTATATAATTCAGTTGTACATTGCCGCTCGCGTAAACGCGACCGTCGATATATTCCACGGTAAGTACCCCTCCGGGAAGCTTAACGGAAACGGGGAAAGAAACTTTCCCGTCGTAGGCGAATACGTAAGCCGCAGCCGTTGCGCCCGTACCGCATGCGAGCGTTTCGCCGCTGCCGCGTTCCCAAACTCTGACCTCCAGAGCGTGCGCTCCCGTAACTCGCGCCACTTCGACGTTGACGTCGCGTAATC
>JADINF010000012.1 GCA_017694145.1 Candidatus Stercoripulliclostridium pullicola | reverse complement strand
CCATAAAACGGAAGCGCTTTCAATTATTTCACGCGAATTTTTTAAGCGCGCGCGCATAATTATTAATATGAACGTCGTATTTACGGTTATACTGGGGGCGTCGTGCGTCCTGCTCGCGGTAACGGACCCCGGAGGAATGTTGCCCGCATTCCTGGACGGCGCCGCAAACGCTTTAAGACTGAGCGCGCTCCTTTTCGGCAGTTACGCGCTGTGGCTTTCCGCGATAAAAATACTCGAAGCTTCCGGCGCGCAGAAATTTTTAAGGAAATTGTTGAAACCGCTCACGAACGCGCTGTTTCCGGGAGAATCGGAAGAAACTTCCGACGCGATAACTTTGAATTTCGCGGCTAATCTCATCGGCGCGGGCGGAGCGGCGACTCCCGCCGGACTCAAAGCGATGAGCGGTATGCGCTCGAGAAAGAACGCCGTGATGCTCGTGGTACTCAATTCCACGTCCCTCCAGCTCATTCCCACCACGGTCATCGCGATCCGCGCGGGACTCGGTTCCGTCACGGACGTGATACTCCCCACCGTCATAGTCACTTTGTTCACGAGCGTGCTCGCCGTGATCGCCGTAAAGGTATTCGTCAGATGATATACGTTATCCCTGTTGTACTGAGTCTTATCTTCGCCGTAGGCGCCGCGCGCAAAGTCAAGCTTTACGACTCCTTCGTAGCGGGAGTCAAAGAAGCCGTGGGGCTCTCGATAAGGCTGCTTCCCTATCTCGCCGTAGTATTTATGGCTATGGAACTTATGCGCGCAAGCGGTCTGTCCGCTATGCTCGGCAAAGCCGTGTCGCCTGTGTTTTCGTTGCTTGGGATACCTGACGAACTTGCAGAACTCCTTATCCTGCGCCCTCTCTCCGGAAGCGGCAGTCTTGCCGTGCTCGAAGGGATATACGAGCAGTACGGCGTCGATTCGTACATATCGCGCTCGGCGAGCGTGATAATGGGAAGCTCCGACACGGTACTATACATAGCGGCGGTGTATTTTTCGGGATACAAAGAAAACGGCACCCGCGCCGCGGTACCGATAGCGCTCGTCGTCACCTTCTTAGGCGCGATAACCGCCTGTCTGATATGCCGATTCCTCTGAACAAAAAAGCCCGCACTTCTGCGGGCGGAGTTATTCTATTTTACGTGTATCCGAACCGTATTTTTACTCAACGCTTGTCTTTTAATTTTAACGCGAGGGCGTAGACTGCGTTACGGTTCAGGTTGCATTTGAGGGCTACCCTGCGCGCGGCTTCGGCTGGAGATACGCCCGAAGCGAGCAATTCCTCCAGCGCTTCCGCGGGATCGGCTTTCTCGCCCGCTTCTTCGGCGGGCTCCACGATGAGCACGAATTCTCCGCGCTCGTCCTCTATCTCAACGGAAGATAACGTTCCTTCATATACGGATTCGTGTATCTTGGTGAGCTCTTTGACGACCGTGACTCTCCTGTCCCCGTATGCGTTCAGAAGTTCCGCAAGAGTTTTTTTGAGATCGTGCGGCGCAGTGTAGAATATCAGCGGTATTCCGTATGCCTTCGTTTCTCCGAGAAGCTCCCTTCTGTCCGCGTTTTTGTCGGGCAGGAAACCGATAAAGGCAAATTTCCCGTCGGTAATTCCGGATACGGACATCGCCGTCACGACCGCCGACGGTCCCGGTACGGATTCTATGCGTATCCCGCGCTCCCGACACTCTTTGACGAGCACCGCGCCCGGATCGCTTACGCAAGGCATGCCGGCGTCTGTCACCAGAGCTACGTTTTTGCCCTCTTCGAGCGCTTCCGCTATCTTCGAGGAAGCCGCTTTTTCCTTCTGCTTATAATAACTGACGAGCTGTTTGGATATTCCGTAATGCTTGAGGAGCACCGCGGTGTGCCGCGTATCCTCGCAGGCTATCATATCGACCGAAGCGAGCGTTTCCACCGCGCGGTAAGTTATGTCCTTGAGATTGCCTATCGGCGTGCCGACTATATATAACGTTCCGCTCATTTCCCGTACATCTCCTTCACGCGATCGGTATAGCTTCCGTCCTCGTTGCATATCACGAGCGGTTTGAGTATTTTCACGCCGCGATGCCCGTTCCGTCTGCCTTCCGCGATAACGGTATCGACGTCCTTATAGGGCGTGGGTTGAACGGGAGTTATGACCTTGGGCTCTATGCCGTGCGCGCGCATCGAGCATATCAAATCCACGGCGCGTTCCGACTTCACTATCGCGTAGAATTTACCGCCGTACTTCAGAAGTTCCGACGCGGACTTCACTATCTCGTCGAGCGTGATGAGAACTTCGCTCTTGCATATATCTATTTCGCTCGCGTCCTCTTTGTTGCCGCGGTAAATGCCGTAGGGCGGATTGACGTAACAGACGTCGAAGTGTTTCCCTCCGACTACGGCGCGCGCGTCGCGTATGTCGGCGCGAACTATTTTCACTTTTTCCGTAAGCGCGTTGAGCTCGACAGAACGCTCCGACATCTCGGCAAGCCTTTCCTGTATCTCCACGCCGTATATCTCGCCGGCGTTCGTTTTCGCCGCAAGCAATATCGATATCACTCCCGAGCCGCTACCGAGCTCTATGATTCTGTCCCCTTTGACCGCTTTCACGGTGTTGGCGAGAAGCACCGCGTCGGTAGTGAACGCATAGCCGTCTTTTTTCTGGATTATGCTTAGTCCCGCGCATTCCAGATCGAATATTTCTTCGTTTTCCTTAAGTTCCACGGACATATTTCAATTATACATTAGCCGCGTTTATTTAACAAGCGATATTATTTACTGATTTCGATAGACTTATCGCGCGTTAAGTAGTATAATATAAACAACAAAATTTACCGGAGGTTTAATATGCCACTCGTAACAAGTAAAGAAATGTTTGAGAAAGCATACGCAGGCGGTTACGCCATCGGCGCTTTCAACGTCAACAATATGGAGATCATACAGGGCATCGTGAACGCCGCTACCGAAGAACGCGCTCCTCTTATTCTGCAGGTCAGCGCCGGCGCAAGGAAATATGCCAACCCCACTTATCTCAAGAAGTTGGTCGAGGCTGCCGTAGAAGAGTCCGGACTTCCCATCTGCCTGCATCTCGATCACGGCGATTCCTTCGAACTCTGCAAAGACTGCGTGGACAAAGGCTTCACCTCCGTTATGATAGACGCGTCGAGCCACGCTTTCTCCGACAATATCAAGATCACCCGTAACGTAGTCGAATACGCTCACGATCACGGCGTAGTGGTCGAAGCCGAACTCGGCAGGCTCGCGGGCGTTGAGGACGACGTCAAAGTCAAAGCCGAGGATTCCTCCTATACCGATCCCGATCAGGTACAGGAATTCGTCGAAAAGACGGGCGTCGACAGCCTCGCGATCGCTATCGGCACCAGCCACGGCGCATTCAAATTCAAAGGCGAGCCCAAGCTCCGTTTCGACATTCTCGAAGAAGTCTCGAAACGCCTTCCCGGATTCCCGATCGTTCTGCACGGCGCGAGCAGCGTTCCTCAATATCTCGTAGAGGAGATCAACCGTTACGGCGGCAATATGCCCGGCGCACAGGGCGTTCCCGAAGAGATGCTCCGCAAAGCTGCCGAAATGGCGGTGTGCAAGATCAACATCGACTCCGACCTGCGTATGGCGGTTACCGCTACCATACGTAAGTACTTCAACGACAATCCTTCTCACTTCGACCCCCGTCAATACCTCGGACCGGCGAGAGAAAGAGTCAAAGAAGTCGTCAAGCACAAGATCCAGTACGTTCTCGGCTGCGGCGGAAAAGCGTAAAGGAGAAACTTTTGCGCGCGCTAGCGCGTGAGAGCATTGCAAAAATTCTCGATTCAATATCAAAACAAAAATGCCGAAACTTACGTTTCGGCATTTTTTTCGATCTTTTTACGTTACAACGTTTTGAAACGTATCATATCAAGCGAAATTAAATCCGTCTTTCTGCAATTTGACTATCTGTAGAGTGAGCTGTTCGATGAATTCCTTATTGTTTTTGGTCTTCATCATCATTTGAATAAGATTTTCGGTTGCTTCCATCACGTCGCCTGCCGAAAGCATCTTACGCACCGCCCAGATACCCTCGAGTTCTTTCTGATCGAGCAATAGCTCTTCCCTTCTCGTTCCGCTTCTGTTCAAATCTATCGCGGGGAATATACGTTTTTCGCTGAGTTTACGGTCGAGGTGTATCTCCATATTGCCCGTACCTTTGAATTCCTCGTAAATAACGTCGTCCATTCTGCTACCCGTATCGATGAGCGCGGTGGCGATTATCGTAAGGCTGCCGCCGTTCTCGATATTACGCGCCGCTCCGAAAAACCGCTTCGGAGAATGTAACGCGCCCGGATCGACGCCGCCCGAAAGAGTTTTTCCGGTGGGAGTAATGACGAGGTTATAAGCGCGCGCAAGTCGCGTGAGAGAATCCATGAGTATAACGACATCCCTGCCGCGTTCTACGAGCCTTTTCGCTCTCTCCAGCACCATTTCGGAAGCTTTTGTGTGGTGCTCAGGCATTTCGTCGAATGTGGAATATATGACTTCGCCCTTTATGCTCCTCTGCATATCGGTGACTTCTTCGGGGCGCTCGTCCACGAGCAACACCATAAGGTGCGCGTCGGGATAATTGACGGCTATGCTGTGCGCGATTTTTTTGAGAAGGGTGGTTTTACCAGCCTTCGGAGGGCTCACTATCATCGCTCTCTGCCCTTTGCCGATAGGAGCTACGAGGTCGATAGCCCTTATCGCGTAATCCGCAGAACTCGTCGCGAGCTCCAATTTGAAACGTTCGTCGGGATATACGGGAATGAGATTTTCGAACGCGGGACGATTGAACGCGGACTCCGGGGAATCGCCGTTGACGCTTATTATCTCCTGCACGTTCATAGGACGGTTTTCTGCAAGTTTTTTGACGTATGCCCTCACGAGATCGCCCTTTCTCAAACCGCTTTTACGTATTTTCGGCGCGGCGATATATGCGTCGCCCTCTCCCTGCTCGTAATTGTGCGCTCTCAGGAATCCGTATCCGTCGGGACATATTTCGAGCACGCCCTCGCGTATCTCCATTTCCTCCGTGGATTGCTGATCCTCGTTATTTGACTGAGAATTCGACGCGCGATTGGCGTCGTAATAACTTTTATCGTGTTTTCCGTTATTGAAATAACCGTTATTCCCGGAGTGTTTCGGATCGAATTTCCTGCGCGGTTCGAAACCGTTTTCGCCGAAGCGCACGGTCCCTGCGGATTTTACCTGCGTCGCGTCGTACGGTAGGCTGTCCGCGCCGCTGCTTTTGCGCGGCGTAACGGGTTTATCGCTCTTTTCCGCATTTTCCGCAGGCTTGGCTTCAGTGCTTTCCTGTTTCGCCGGATCGGGTACGGTCACGTCCATTATCGCTTTCGGCGGACGCCCTCTGCGTTTCTTCTGCGGTTCCTCGCTCTTGACGGGTATATCTTTTGCCGCCAATATAAAATCGATAAGCTCCTGTTTGCGCTTATCGGTAGGACTGTGATGCCCGAGCTTACGCGCCAAGTCCCTCAACTGAAAAATGCCCATAGCGGTCAGTTGCTCGGCAGTATAAAAATCGACCATAAATATCTCCTGAAAAAATCATTGATTTAGTTATTGATTTTTGAAATTTTCCGCCCCTAAATAAAGTATTGCATACGGAGCAAAGAGTCAAGGCAAAAGTTTGTCGTTAATTGACTTTTTTCGGCACAATCACTCTTGTTTTTTCGCCGTCGAAATCGGCACGGTCGAATTCGAGTTCGGTCGTGTCGGCGTACTCGATATCCCTTCTCGGGAAAAGATCGAGGAATTCGTCGAGCTCGTCAAACTCCGTAACGTAACCTTCGCACATATAGTGCATAGGGATGACGACGTCGGGCATCAGAAGATCGACGTACTCTTTGGCTTGCGCGGCATTGATGGTGTACACGCCGCCCACGGGAATAAGCAGGATATTGATGGAACCTATCAATTCCGCAAGCAAAGGACTGAGCTCCTCGCCGATGTCGCCGAGATGGCAAATTTCCACTCCGTCCATACGGAAGCGGAATACGATGTTTTTGCCGCGCAAAGCACCCTTTTTCTCATCGTGATAGCTACGGAATCCGTAAATATCCACTCCGTCGACGCTGTGTTCGCCGGGGGTATTGATGAGAAGCTTGTACTCTTTGACGGCTTTTACGCAGTTGTGATCGAAATGGTCATGACTCACGGTCACGATATCCGCGGAAACTTCGGGATAAGGCACGCCCACTTTCACGGCATCGAAAGGATCGGTGATAAGACTTATGCCTGTGCTTTCGGTTAGTTTGAAAGAGCTGTGTCCCAGCCATTCGATCTTCATAAAATCTCCTTGTAGAGAAAATCTTAATTATATTATACTATACGGTTCGAATTTTTGCAACACTAATTTAGTTTTGTATTTATGTCGCAAAAAAACGTATTATTTAAGGACGCATTGAACGGAAAGGCGGGACGGAACGGGTTTATTTCCGTAAACGCTTATAAGGCATTTGACGGAAACGGAAGCGTATCTCTCGCCGTAATCGATACCGAGTCCGTCCGACAGAAAGAGTAATTCCATCGATTCGGTATCCACCATCTCTTTGAAATCGGGTCGGAGCGCGGTGAGCACGTTGAACTGTTTGACTACGGAAACGTTGCCCGCGTCGTCGGGAACTTCTTTGATTCTCAGAAGCGATACTTTGTCGCGGTTAAGCCCTATCGTCACCGAATATCCGCGCTCTTTGTCGCGGTAAATTATCTGCGCGGTGTCGTTCACGTAAACGTATTCGCAATCGGTGTACAGAAATATTCCCGCGCCCTGCTCAGCGTTTTCGGTATTTATCGTGAGTCGCGCGTTCATTATTTACCGAGCAATTCGTGTATCCTGTCGGAAGAATTGAGAAGCGGCGAAACGGATTTGTTCTGATTGCAGGAAGCGATTATATAGCTGATATACTTCGAAAGATCCGCGCATACGAACCAGCTCCTGGCGAGAAGTTCGGGAGAGTTGTAGGTGAGGTTTGTACTGAGTACCGCCGAGAAAAGTCCTTCTTCGTAAGCTTTGTCGAACTTTTCGAAGCCTTCGGTGAACAGCCCGTAAGTGGCGGTAAGGAATATCTTGCCG
>JADINF010000076.1 GCA_017694145.1 Candidatus Stercoripulliclostridium pullicola | reverse complement strand
ATGTTACTTTCCCGTATTCGCCGCTTTCCCCGGCGGACGCGACTTTCCCGCCGCATAGCCAGGCAAGCAACTGTGCGCCGTAGCATATCCCCAATATCGGTAAACCGAGTTCTACGATCTTTTTGTCGCATTTGGGAGATTTTTCGTCGTATACGCTGTTAGGTCCGCCGGTAAATATTATTCCTTTGTAACCTTCGGCGGCTACGCTTTCCGCCGTTACGTTGCGGTAGGACTTCACTTCCGCGTAAACGTGCTGTTCGCGAACTCTGCGCGCTATAAGTAAATTGTATTGACCGCCGAAATCGAGTACGAGAATTTTTTCCATTCCGAATTCCTCCGCCGAATTATTATTTAACTCCGAAAAGGAGATCGCCGTAAGTGGGGAAGGGCCAGTATTCGGAAGCGGTAAGCGTTTCCGCTTCGTCCGCTACGGCGCGCAGCTCGCTCATTGCGGGTATCACGGTGTCGCGTATCGCGTAAGCTTCGGCGGTAATATCGTAGGCGTATTTCAGTTTGGATACGGCGTCGTTAAGGCGCGCGATCTTTTCCGCTATCTGGTCGGTAAGAGCCGACAGCGTCGTCACGAGCGAACGCTCGTAAGAGCAGGCGAGTTCGGGGGCGATCGCTTTTTTCTTCGACGCGGAAGACGCTACCGAAGCGGTGTACTTTTCTACGGCAGGCAGTATCTCTCGCGTAGCCATATACAACATCGTATTGGCTTCGATGGTAACCGTTTTGCAATAATTTTCGAGGTTTATCTCACAACGCGCCTTGAGCTCCGCTTCGGAATATACTCCGTGCGATTTGAGCATCGTAACGTTCTTTTCGTCGGTAAGATGCGGCATGCAGTCGGGTGTGGTGCGGTAGTTGAGCAGACCGCGATTCTTGGTAGCTTCTTTTATCCACGCCGCGTCGTATCCGTTGCCGTTGAAAATTATGCGCTTGTGCTCTTTCACCGTGTCGCGGATTAGCGCGTGCAGGGCGGCATTGAAATCTTTTGCGCCCTCCAGCACGTCGGCATACTGCTTAAGCGACTCCGCTACCGCGCTGTTGAGCATAATATTTGCGCAGGCGATGCTGTCGGAGGAGCCGAGCATACGGAATTCGAATTTGTTTCCCGTGAACGCGAAAGGCGAAGTTCTGTTGCGGTCGGTGGTGTCTTTCGGGAAAAGCGGCAATACGTCCACTCCGAGTTTCATCTGCGATTTCTTTTTGCCGCTATAGGGAGCTTCTTTTTCTATCGCGTCGAGAATTGCTGTCAGCTCGTCGCCCAGGAATATCGACACGACGGCGGGCGGGGCTTCGTTCGCTCCGAGCCTGTGGTCGTTGCCTGCGGTGGCTACCGATATGCGCAAAAGATCCTGATAATCGTCCACCGCTTTGATGACGGCGCAAAGGAAGAGAAGGAACTGTGCGTTTTCGTAAGGCGTTTCGCCGGGCGTAAGCAGGTTGCCGCCTTTATCGGTCGTGAGCGACCAGTTGTTATGCTTGCCCGAACCGTTCACGCCCGCGAAAGGCTTTTCGTGCAGAAGGCAGACGAGGTTATGTCTTGCCGCGACTTTCTGCATTATCTCCATCGTGAGCTGGTTGTGGTCGGTGGCTATATTGGTCGTTTTATATATGGGCGCAAGCTCGTGCTGAGCGGGAGCTACTTCGTTGTGCTTGGTCTTGGCAAGCACTCCGAGCTTCCATAATTCTTCGTCGAGATCCGCCATATAAGCTTCGACGCGCGGCTTGATCGCTCCGAAATAATGGTCGTCCAGTTCCTGACCTTTAGGAGGTTTCGCGCCGAAAAGCGTTCTGCCGGTATATATGAGGTCTTTGCGTTTTGCGTACATATCCTTATCTATAAGGAAATATTCCTGTTCGGGACCTACGGAAGTGCGCACGCACTTGGCGCTCGTGTTTCCGAAAAGGCGCAGTATCCTCATTGCCTGACGGTTGAGAGCTTCCATCGAGCGCAGAAGGGGAGTTTTTTTGTCGAGCGCTTCGCCGCCGTAGGAGCAGAACGCCGTGGGGATACAGAGAGTTTTGCCTTTGATAAACGCGTAAGAGGTGGGGTCCCATGCGGTATAACCTCTCGCCTCGAAAGTGGCGCGCAGACCGCCGGAAGGAAAACTCGAAGCGTCGGGTTCGCCTTTTATAAGTTCTTTACCCGAAAATTCCATTATTACTCTGCCGTCGGGCGCGGGGCTTATGAAGCCGTCGTGCTTTTCCGCCGTAATTCCGGTGAGGGGCTGGAACCAATGCGTATAATGCGTAGCGCCTTTCGATACCGCCCAATCTTTCATTGCGGTGGCGACTGCGTTAGCGACGGATATATCGAGCTGTGCGCCCTGATCTATAGTTTTTTTGAGCGATCTGTAGACGTCGGAGGAGAGAGTCGCTCTCATCACTCTGTCGTCGAATACCATACATCCGAAATAATCAGCAACCGATTCCATACAATTTCTCCTTGAATTTGATATAAAGAAAAGGCGTCCTTGAGAAAACTCAAAGACGCCATTGCCTTTCATTGAACGGATTATACAAAATTCCTTGAATGTTTGTCAACGAATTGACGATAAAATTTTTGCGAATTTCGAATGACCGTCTGTGTCCGAAAAATTGGAATTTAGTCGTTGACATGTCTTGCCTTAACGTGATATAATCCTCAACAATATGAGCAAAGGCGTTCATAAAGGGCATTTTACGCCCCGCGAACGCCTTTGCTCTTTTATTTTTTACGCAAAAGGGAGTTTGTATGAAATTGCTCGAAGGTCAGATAAGGATACCCTCCGGATGTGCCATATCCGCCGTGATCTCCACGGAAGGCGAAAGAATGAGCGGCGCGGATATAGTGGAGAGCATGCGCCCGATGCACGACCGCTCAAACGGTCTCGGAGGAGGATTCGCAGGATACGGGATATATCCGGAATATAAGGATTTTTATGCTTTGCATATATTTTTCGATAATGCGGCTGTAAGACAAGAGTGCGAAAGCGTTTTGAAAGAAAGTTTCGAGATAGTCAAAGCGGAGCCCGTGCCCACTTTGAAAATGCCCGAAATCACCGACGAACCTATTATATACAGATATTTTACGGCGCCGCTCGCGTCGCGTATGCGCGACGCGCAGCTTGACGAAAGAGAATTCGTCGCCCGCATAGTAATGAGCGTGAACGCTTCGATGAAAGGCGCGTACATAGTTTCCGCGGGGAAGAATATGGGCGTATTCAAAGCGGTCGGATATCCCGAGGACGTGGGCAGATTTTACCGTCTAGAAGAATATTCGGGTTATTCCTGGATAGCGCACGGAAGGTATCCGACGAATACTCCCGGCTGGTGGGGCGGGGCGCATCCTTTCGCGATACTCGATTATTCTGTGGTGCATAACGGCGAAATATCTTCTTACGACGCCAACCGCAGATTCATAGAAATGTACGGATATAAATGTACGTTGCAAACGGACACCGAGGTCATAGCTTATATAGCGGACTACCTTCTGCGCAGGCAAAAACTTACTCTGAAAGAATTCGCCTCCGTGGTAGCCGCTCCTTTCTGGAGCACGATAGAGCGAATGAGCGAGGAAGATAAAAGGATATGTACATATCTTCGCACGGTATATTCGGGGTTGCTTGTGACGGGACCTTTCTCGATAGTACTCGGCTTCGAAGGCGGTCTTATGGCGCTCAACGACAGATTGAAGCTGCGCTCGATGGTGACGGCGAAGAAGGGCGATCGGGTATATATCGCCAGCGAGGAAGCGGCTATAAGAAAGATTGCGCCCGACGCGGGCGACGTGTATGCGCCTACGGGCGGCGAACCCGTAATAGTTAAAGTCAGGGAGGGCAGATATTGATATGGAAGCCGATTTTTTCTATCCCGAATTCGAAGTAGTCAGAAACGATATTAAATGCACGCGGTGCAGAGTGTGTGAGAGAGAATGCGCCAACGGCGTGCATTATTATTCCGAGAGCGGCAAAGTCATGCTGAGCGACGATACCAAATGCGTGGATTGCTTAAGGTGCGTGGCTGTCTGCCCCGTGCACGCGCTGAAAATCGTCAAAAGCAACTGCAATTTCCGCGACAACGCGAACTGGAGCAACGAAACCATAAAAGAAGCCGTCAAACAGGCGGGGACGGGCGGCGTATTGTTGTCGAGCATGGGAAATCCGAAAGATTATCCCGTGTGTTGGGACAAAATACTTATAAACGCCTCTCAGGTTACCAATCCGCCTATAGATCCGCTACGCGAACCTATGGAAACGAGAGTTTTTCTCGGCAAAAAGCCGTCGAATACTCCTCGCGACGCCGAAGGCAAAATAATTTGCGATATTCCTCCGCAGATAGAATTGTCCATGCCTGTGATGTTTTCGGCGATGAGCTACGGCTCGATAAGTTACAACGCGCACAAATGTCTTGCCGAAGCAAGCGAGAAACTCGGGATATGTTACAATACGGGCGAAGGCGGACTGCACGAAAACTTTTTCAAGTACGGAGCGAATACCGTAGTGCAGGTAGCCTCGGGGCGTTTCGGCGTACACGAAGAATATCTGAAAGCAGGCGTCGCCGTGGAGATCAAAATGGGGCAGGGCGCAAAACCCGGAATAGGCGGACATCTGCCGGCTTCGAAAATAACGGGCGACGTGTCCCGAACGCGAATGATACCCGAAGGGACGGACGCGATATCTCCCGCGCCGCATCACGACATATATTCGATAGAGGATCTGAGGCAGCTCGTGTATTCGATAAAAGAAGCCACGGCATACGCAAAACCCGTTATCGTCAAAGTAGCGGCTGTCCATAATATCGCGGCTATAGCGAGCGGGATAGCGAGAAGCGGCGCGGACATCATAGCTATAGACGGCTTCCGCGGAGGCACCGGCGCCGCGCCGACCGGTATAAGGGACAACGTGGGTATTCCTATAGAGCTCGCGCTCGCCGCAGTGGACAGAAGGTTGCGCGAAGAGGGTATTCGCAACGACGTGTCGCTTATAGCGGGCGGCAGTATCCGCAACTCGACCGACGTAATAAAAGCCATAGCGCTCGGCGCGGACGCATGCTATATAGCTACGGCGGCGCTCATCGCCATGGGGTGTCACCTTTGCAGAAATTGCCAGAGCGGCAAATGCAACTGGGGTATAGCTACTCAACGTCCCGAACTGGTCAGGCGTCTTGATCCCGAAGCGGGCTGCGCAAGGCTTGTGAACCTTATGACGGCATGGCGCAGGGAAATACGCGAATTTATGGGAGGTATGGGCATAAATTCGATAGAAGCTCTGCGCGGTAACAGACTCATGCTGCGCGGGATAGGTCTCAATGCCAAAGAATTGGAAATACTGGGCATAGCGCATGCAGGAGAATAAAAAAATATTCCGTATCGGTGGAAAATCTTGACGGAGGTATGATATAATTATGCAAACGATAACTGCTTGCGGCGATTTCGCCGCGATCAACAGAACGTTGAGGGAGAGTACCGACGACAGTTTCGTTATCGAGAACTGCCTGGGAGAAAGGTTCGTAGGAGCGGGGCTCAGCGGTAAAAAGATAAGAATAAACGGTATCCCGGGCAACGCACTCGGCGCTTATCTGAACGGCGCGGAAATAGAAGTGTTCGGCAACGCGCAGGAAGCCGTCGGAGATACGATGAACGCCGGGTCGATAGTAATCCACGGCAGAGTCGGCGACGCGGCGGGCTACGCCATGCGCGGCGGAAAAATATTCATAAAAGGTAGCGCAGGCTACAGAACAGGTATTCATATGAAAGCGTATCGCGACAAGTCGCCCGTTATGGTGATAGGCGGAAGGTGCGGAAGCTTTCTCGGCGAATATCTTGCGGGCGGCGCTATCGTGGTGCTCGGTATGCACGACGACGGTAAGTGCGTGGTAGGCAACTTTCCGTGCACGGGAATGCACGGCGGCAAAGTTTTTATCCGCGGTTCTCTCGAGGGAGCGCGCTTTCCTTCGGGAGTAACGGTTCGCGATGCTACCGACGATGATCTTTCCGAGATACGCTCGGATATCGCAGAGTACTGTCGCGTATTCGGTATAGACGAGACATTAGTCTGGAGCGAGCGCTTCACCGTCATTACTCCCAACTCGTCCAATCCGTACAAACAGATGTACGTCGAGAATTGAAACGTAAGCGTCAGACTTGCATTTAATAGGTGGATATATGAATTATTCGGCAGAAGAAGTAATCCAATACGTCAAGGAAGAGGACGTAAAATTCATAAGACTCGCGTTCACGGACGTGTACGGCACGCTGAAAAACATAACCGTGATGCCCAACGAGCTTCCGCGAGCGTTCAAATACGGTATAGCGTTCGACGCGTCTGCCGTCAAAGGCTTCGGTGACGAAGCTCATTCCGACCTTTTCCTTCATCCCGATCCCGCTACGCTCATGTTACTCCCGTGGCGACCGGAGCACGGCAAGGTAGTAAGGATGTTTTGTTCGATAAGGTATCCCGACGGTACCCTTTATCCCGCCGACACGCGGTCTATGTTGGTAAAAGCTGTCGAAGAAGCGCGAGAAGCGGGTCTTACTTTCAATTTCGGACCTGAATACGAATTTTATCTTTTCAGACTCGACGCCGACGGAGCGGCGACCTCCGTTCCGTACGACAACGCGGGCTATATGGACGCCGCGCCCGTGGACAAGTGCGAGAACGTGAGAAGAGAGATTTGTCTTGCGTTGGAAAGCATGGGAATTCTCCCTGAAAGTTCGCATCATGAGGAAGGACCGGGACAGAACGAGATCGATTTCCGCTATTCGGATCCTTTGTCCGCTGCGGACAATTCGCTTACTTTCCGCTCTGTTGTGGAAACGGTTGCTTCCCGTAACGGACTTCACGCAGATTTTTCTCCCAAGCCCGTTCCTTCCAAACCCGGCAACGGATTGCACGTGAATTTTTCGGTTAAGAGCCCGGAAGGGGACGTTATGTCCTATGTGATCGCGGGAATACTCGACAAAATCAAGGAGATAACTCTTTTTCTCAACCCCGACGGCAGATCGTACGACCGTCTGGGACACAGCAAAGCGCCGCAATATATTTCGTGGTCTACCGAAAACAGGTCTCAGCTTATAAGGATACCTGCGGCGGGCGCCGAATACCGCAGAGCGGAATTGCGCTCCCCGGATCCTACGCTCAATCCGTATATCGCGTTTACATTGCTTATAAGAGCGGGTCTTGACGGATACCGGCGCAGAGCGGAACTCTCGCCGCCCAGCGAGATAAATTTCTTCACCGCCGACGACAAAACGCTTTCTAGCTTCGATAAGCTTCCGTCCTCCGTGTCGGAGGCGCGCGATCTTGCCGCCGAAAGCGAATTCGTGAAGTCCTGCCTTTCCGAAGCCGTTATACGTGCTTATTGCGAAGGCTGACGAAGGAGGCGGCGCAAGGGTATGGGACTCATGGAGCGAGTCTACAGCGTTCTGACCGTATCCCGTAAAGAGAGCTTTGCAGACTCTCTCGCTTCTTTGTTGCCCGAAAAGAAGTTCGATCCCGTAGTAAATCTCAACAGCGGCGCCGCGGCGCGCAGGGCTATGCTCGAGAGGGATTTCGATCTCGTAATAATAGATTTTCCGCTGTCCGACGAGTCCGGCGTAAGACTCGCGATAGAAGCCGTCGGCAACAAAAAATCCGTTGCGCTTATCGTAGTTTCTGCGGATAAGTATACCGAAATCTTTATGAAGGTAGCCGAATACGGGGTATTCACGTTGATGAAACCTCTGCCTCAAAGGGAAGCGGAACGCGCGGTCGAATGGATGTGCGTTACCCGCGAGAGGTTACGCGGCTATGAACGCGCCGAAAAAAGCGTAAGCGAAAAAATGGAAGAGATACGTCTCGTCAACCGCGCGAAGTGGATACTTATCGACGTGCTCGGAATGAGCGAGAACGACGCTCACCGTTATATCGAAAAGCAGGCCATGAACAGATGCGTTACCAAGTCCGAAGTCGCCCGCGGCATTATATCGACATACGAATAATTATCACTTTCGAGAATATCGGGAGAAAGGCATTATGCAAAATATAATCGAGATAAGCGAATTGAAAAAAAGTTTCGGAACCGTGCGAGCGGTAGACGATATTACTTTCAGCGTAGAAGAAGGGAGTTTATTTGCCTTTCTCGGTCTTAACGGAGCGGGTAAAACCACTACCATAAATATCATCTGTACCATTTTGAAAAAAGATAGCGGCAAAGTAAACGTCGCAGGTTTCGATTTGGACGTCGCACCAGAAAAAGTCAGAGAAAATATCGGAGTCGTTCTTCAGAAAGCCGTACTTGACGATTCACTGTCCGTATACGACAATTTGTGCGTCAGAGCAAGTTTTTACGGCATATACGGTAACAAACGAAAATACAGGATCGACGAACTTTCGAAAATCCTGTCGCTGGACGAAATTATTAAAAGACCGTACGGCAAACTTTCCGGCGGGCAACGAAGGCGCGTCGACGTCGCGAGAGGACTTATACATTCTCCGAGAATATTGATACTTGACGAGCCGACCACCGGGCTCGACCCGCAGACGAGAAAGGCGGTCTGGAACGTAATAGAAAACTTGCGCAAAGATTTGGGAATGACGGTATTTCTTACCACGCATTATATGGAAGAAGCAAGCAGCGCCGACGACGTGGTGATATTGGACGCGGGTAAAATAGCGGCGCGAGGAACTCCTAACGAGCTTAAAGAAGCGTATTCCTACGATCTGCTGACTGTTTATTCGCCGAAAAACGACGTTTTGGACAAAGCGTTCTCCGATTTGAAATTTTTATATGAGAACGGCGCTTATCGCGTGAACGTGCTTAACGGGGAGCACGCTAAACGCATTTTAAGTGAATACGGCGCATATATTCCGGATTTCGAATTGAGAAAAGGGGATATGGACGATGTCTTTCTTAACGTGACCGGTAAAAAATTGGTCGGAGGAGAGCAATGAAGTCGAAAATAAAAGACATCTCCGTCATGCTCGGAATGCTGATAAAAAGAAGTCTTAATATCTTCCTGAAAGATAAAATGAGCGTATTCTTCTCTTTGCTAGCGCCCTTGATAGTTTTGGCGGTCTACGTTCTTTTCCTTGCCGATATACAGGTCGACGCCGTCAAATCCAACTTCGAAAATGTGCCGATAGACGATAAACTTATTAAAAACTTTGTCGATTCCTGGATGCTTGCCGGAGTGATTGCCGTGGCGTGCATCACCGTGTCGTTTTCCGCACAGAACATTATGATTGCGGATAAAGAGCGCGGCGTGCTTGTCGATATTCTGTCCTCTCCGATACCGAGAGGTTTAATAGGGGTAGCTTACCTTATATCCAATATAATAATTTCGCTTTGTCTTTGTTATATTGTTTTGGCTATATCGTTTGTGTATATGGCTATAAGCGGATGGACTTTGTCGGTTTCCGACGTATTTCTGTTGCTTGCGCTTACTTTAGTTTCCGTCGTTTCCGCAGGCACACTGACAACGTTGATTTGCTTCGCCGTCAAAACATCCGCGCAACACGGCGCTTTTGTCGGTATAACGAGCGCGGTAATAGGTTTCCTTATCGGTGCGTATATGCCGCTTTCGATGTTCCCGAAAGCCGTTCAGTATATTACGCTGTTTGTTCCGGGGACATATTCGGCGGCGTTATTCAGAAATTTATTCATGGACGGAGCATTAGAGAAAATCGCAGATATCGCTCCCATAGCAGATAACGAACTCAGAAAGGCGTTTTCCATGGAGCTCAATTTTTTCGGCACGACGATCGGCGCAAATATACAGCTCGCGATATTCATTGCGTTTACCGTGCTGACTTTCGGAATTTGGCTGGTCATTGAAATTATCAAAGCATTGAAACGTAAGCGTAACCGGGTTCAGATAAAGTAAAGAAATTTTGCTTTTGAGTGACTGAGAGCCGTTGTAACCTTGCAGGCGCATTTTACATATTAACACCGTAGAGGTATTATGTTTTTCGGATGTTGTAACCGTCCATGCGACGATTATCAAAAGATATTGTGCGTAGAAGGACCTACGGGTCCCACGGGACCCGCGGGAGAAAGAGGCTCGGACGGAGCCACCGGTCCTACAGGCGCAACTGGACCTACCGGACCTATAGGACCTACGGGACCTCAGGGGGGAGGCACGGAAGTTACCGGACCCACGGGAGCAACGGGTCCCATCGGTCCCACGGGACCGCAAGGTGTGCAGGGAGAGCAGGGCGTAACGGGACCTACGGGCGCTACAGGCGCTAGCGGAGCATTCGCTTTGGACCCTTATAACGTTTTCGTGCGCGAGGGGAGCGTAGACGGTAACGGTAGCAGAGCAAATCCTTTCGGCACGATTGCCGAGGGATATGCGGCAGTAGAACCTTACGGCACGGTAAACGTGTTGAGCGGCACTTATCCTGTGGATTCGCAACTCAATATCGCAAAAACGGGCGTGACCCTCAAAGGATATTACGAAGCGGAGATACTTCTTACCGCCGACGTAGTGCCGATACTCATAACGGCAAGCGACGTGAGCGTCGAAAACTTAACGTTGACTAGCGACGTTCCGTACCCCAAGGAATTCATACAGATAGGCGGAGAAAACGCGCTTATAAAGGATAATACGATATACGGCCCCGCGCAATCGGGACCTTCTACCGGGTGGGTGGTCAACAGGGGGATCGTGACGCAGAACGGAGTGCAGAATTTTACGTTACTGAACAACACGTTTTATTCGTTGAGGCAACCCGCATATTTCAATCCGCAATCTACCGGTAAGGTTATATTCAATACCGTATTCGATACGCGAGGTTACGTTGTGGACCGAGCGAGCGTGCTTTTCTCGGGCAACTCTTGGGGTATTCCCGAAAACGCCGTGGATATCGCGCTCCTTGCGGGGACGACTTCGGGCGCTCCGTACGACTCGACTACGGCATTGTCCGAATATAATTCACAAGCGAACATCAGCGATCAGCGTTGACGGCGAAGGTTGCCTTAAAAGCTATGCATAAAAGCAAAGCGGCTTTATACCGCCGCTTTGCCGTTTCCGGATAGGACTCGAATTACTTCAGTGCGCTCCATTCCTCGGAAAAATCGAAATTCGTGGTTATGTAATCCACGCCCATAGCTGCGTACTTTTTCACGTCTTCGAATTCGTTTACCGTCCAGACGCCGACTTCTCGCCCGCGCTTATGCGCCTCGTTCACGAGAGTTTTGCTCATCCTTTTATGGGTGAGCGAGATATTGTAGCCGTCCCATACGGACAATAATCCGTGGAAACCGTAATCGGAAAGGTGTTGCGTGACTACGCTTTTATCGTAATTTTCTGCAGCTTCGATTTGGCTTTTTTTGAAGCAGATAAGCACGAAGTTTTCTCCGCAGTATTTGCGCGCCTCTTCTATGACGAAAACTATTTCCTCGTCGGTCATGTCCTCTTGTTTGAGTTCGATTATCGCGGCTTTGCCCGAAGCGCCGCAAATCTTCAAATAGGTTTCAAAAGTGCATATTTCGGTACCCCTAAAGCCGTATGCGTTGACTTTCAGCGGTAGATTCTCTATGTTAGCGAAAAGCGAGTCCGTGATAAGGATATTTTCGTTCTCGAAGGCGTTATCGTCGTGCGCGCACACGGCGATCCCGTCTGCGGTGAAGTATACGTCGGTTTCGATCCCGTAGAAAAATTCGCTGTCCGCCGCGGCGCGGAAGGCTTCTTCGCCGTTCTCGTAATATTCGCCGCTCAACCCGCGGTGCGCGATGAAACGCACTTCTCTGCCTGCGGTATAGTCTTTCGGCATCTCTTTCGCGTTTGCGTCAAGTACGGCGTAAGTTATGCCGAAGCCGCATCCGACGATCACGACGAACGCGCACAAAGCGACTGTAAGTATCTTTTTGACTGCTCGTTTCATAGTATTATTTTAACTTTCGCGTATAGCGATGTCAATAGCGTTTTTTGTGCAAATATGCACCTTTTTTCCCAAACGTATTGTCTAATCCGATAATTTATATTATACTGAAACGCGGAGGCGCAAAATGAAACCCGATAAGAAAAAACTTTTTACAATGTTAATTGTCACGCTTTCGGCGGCGATCGTGACGGGAAGCATTATGATGGGGCTTTTCATTCCGATTCACGGCGAGCCGAACGATACCGACTACTGGTCGGAATATTGCGCTTTCGATATTTCCTCCTTGCCTACGGTAGAAGCGGGCGAGGACG
>JADINF010000011.1 GCA_017694145.1 Candidatus Stercoripulliclostridium pullicola | reverse complement strand
CGTCTTTCATATTGTTTTCGAGCATCTTGAGGTGAAGGATACCGGTCTGACGGAGGATCGCCCAGTTCTCTATATCGGAGTCGAGTATATAACGCTCGGCGCGCACTTTGGTAGCGGCGTATACGTCGAATGTGCTGGGGAGAAGGGGATCGCCCACTCTGCCCCACGGGTGAAGGTAATTGCGGTTGCCGTATACGGCTACCGACGAAATATACACGAATTTGGGTTGCGGTTTCGTAGCGCGTACCGCTTCCGCGAGATTGACGGTGCCGACGTAATTGGTGCGTTTGGTTTCCTCGAGCCTGTGGTCGGAAGCGGGAGGTATGAGCGCCGCCATGTGTATCACGTAGTCCGCGCCTTTCACGAGTCTGTCGCAGTCCTCTCTCACGGCGACGTCGCCGTAAATTATTTCGAGTTTTTCAGGGTCCGTTCCTTTCAGCGAACGGGCGTATTTACGCGATACCGCGTCGTCGCGCAACAACAATTTAAGTTTGTGATTCCTATCGGAAGCGAGTAAAAATTTCACCGCGGCGGAACCCATCGCGCCGCTCGCTCCCGTCAATGCTATCGTAAGAGCCATTATCGTGACCTCCTTTTGCTTTCTGTCTAAATGTTAACAGGGCTTTCTTGCGAGCTTTTGACAAATTTCTTACAAATTTCTTACAATGAAATTTTTTTCGCAAAACGTATGCGGCGAGCGGAACGAAGCTCCCTCGACGAGCGCGGGGTTTTCGTTTCACAAAAAACAAGCCGCGGGACTATCCCGCGGCTTGTAACTCCTTAAGTATCGGAGGCGGTTATTTGTTTTCGACGGTGTTTCTCCAGAAGCTCACCGCTTCTTCCACCCAACCTTCGGCGGTCGTGCCTATGCCGAGTCCGCAACCGTGATTGACGCCTTCGCAAAGATTGTAGCGGTAAGTCACGCCCGCCGCCGCGAGCGCTTCGACCATCACGTCGGAATTACTCTTGTGAGGCACCACGAAATCGTTGTCGCCCTGCATTATATAAGTGGGAGGGTAGTCGGCGTCTACGTGGTTCTGTACGCAAACGCCCGCTTTAGATTCTTCGTCGGGGAAAAATTTTCCGAGCAGAAATTTGTTGCCTATGAGTTGCGACACTCCCGTTACGGCTTCCTGCCAGCAGTTGCCGGTAAGTTCTATCTTGCCGTTGATGTTTATCCAGGGATATGCTAAAGACAGAGTGGCGGGCGCGGGAAGATCGTATTTGGCGTAGCCGAGGTCCTTGCTTGCGAAAAGTCCCGCGAGATTACCGCCCGCCGAAAATCCGAATATCGTATAATTTTCGGTATTCACGTTGAATTCGTCGGCGTTTTCGGTAATGTATTTTACGGCGCGCGCGAGGTCTTCTATCGGCGCGTAGGCGGACGAATACTTGCCGTAGCGATAACCCAGTACGAAAGCGGAATATCCCGTTTCGTTGAGAGTCGCCGCGCAGGGGAGCCCGACCTTATAAATATCGCATTCGTAATAGCCGCCTCCGGGAAGAACTATCGCGTAGTCCGTGGTTTCTCCGCCGTCGCAGGGGAAATAATAAAGCTTTACGACGGCAAGATCGGAGTTTGCGGCGATCTCTTCTTCGGTGTAGATATCGTAGCTTTCGGGAATGCCGCTCGCTTTCAATTCCTCGTAGCGCGCTTCGCCGAGCTCCGTGTTGCGGGAAGCCTTATTTTGCCCGACCATGTGCAAGAGGTCTTCGAGGGTGAGGAAAAGTCCGCTCAGAACGTAAGACAACGCGAGCAAAAGAACTATGCCTATGAGAGATTTGATAACGGAACCTTTGCGGGTCTTTGCTTTCATCCGACACCTCCGTCGAAATAATATATTTAATTATAACATTGTGAGAAAATAATCTCAATACCGAATTTCTTTTGTTGAATTCCGTAAATGATTATATTATAATGTCGGTGCGCGCACGGGCGCGCAGGAGGTAACATGCCGCACATAGCAGTCACGATGTATCCCGGAAGGGACGAGGAGATCAAAAGCCGTTTTGCGGAAAAGCTTACGGCGTTCGTCGCGGAAGAACTCGGAGTAAGTCCTTCCGTAGTGTCCGTGTCCGTAGAGGATATAGATAAAAAGGATTGGGAAAAACACCTTGCTTCGTTCGACGAAGAAATAATGTATGTCAAAGAAGGAAGATCTATCAAAAGCTGAATCGCCGCGGCTCAAATATTTGTTGCTGGCGATAATATATCTTACGTTCGTGTCGCTCGGACTGCCGGACTCGGTATTCGGCGCGGCGTGGCCGCAGGCTTACGTCGATATGGGCGTTGCGCAGAGCATGGGCTCGCTTTATTCCGTGGTTACAGGCATAGCGTCGGGCGGAACGAGTTTCATGGCGGGTAAGCTCATCCGCCGCTTCGGCACGGGAAGCGTTACGGCTGTGTCGGTAGGGTTTACCGTCGCGGGGCTCGTCGGAATAAGTTTTGCGCCGAACTTTATCGTGATGATGATATGCGCCGTCGTGATGGGTATGGGCGCGGGTGCCATCGACACGGGACTCAACAATTACGTTTCGCGCAATTATAAAGCGGGACACATGAACTGGCTCCATTGCTTCTGGGGCGTGGGGGTGACGGCTAGCCCGATCATAATGTCGTTGTTTCTCCGTGACGGCGATTGGCGCAGAGGTTATCTTACGATAGGGCTCATTCAGCTTGCCATAGCCGTAGCTGTCGCGGCATGCCTGCCGCTTTGGAAAAAACTCGCTCCGCCCGCGCTCCCCGAAGAAAGCGCCGCGAAAGCGCCGAAAAAGGGTTTCCGCGAAATAATAACCACGCGAGGAGTGATAGCCGGAATATTGAGTCACGGCTTTTACTGCTCGATGGAATTCATAGTAGGGACGTGGGGAGCGAGCTATCTCGTGAACGCGGGAGGAAATACGCCTGCG
>JADINF010000075.1 GCA_017694145.1 Candidatus Stercoripulliclostridium pullicola | reverse complement strand
AGAGTGTTGCGCGAAGTGGCGCGCCTTGCCTGGAAAGACAAGCTGTACGACAAGATGCTCGACATTCCGGCGATGATCGTTCCCGGCAAAACGCCTACGATGCGTTGTTGCGTATATAAAGAGCGCGCGATCCTCAACGAGCGCGTGAAACTCGCCATGGGCGGCGATAAATCCAATCACAACGTGATAGAGGTTATCGATATTGCCTGCGACGACTGCCCTTCCGGCGGTTACGAAGTGACTTCGGCGTGCAGAGGTTGTTTGGCGCACAGGTGCGAAGCGGCGTGCAAGAGGGGAGCTATAACTTTTGACCATAACCAGAAAGCGCATATCGATAAATCCAAATGTATCGAATGCGGAATGTGCAGTAAGGTATGTCCTTATTCCGCTATCATCAATCTCAAGCGCCCCTGCGAGAATTCCTGCAAGGTCAAGGCGATAACGATGAGCGAGGACATGTGCGCGCAGATCGATAACGATAAATGTATCAATTGCGGCGCCTGCGTGTATCAGTGCCCCTTCGGCGCGATATCCGACAAGTCCTACATACTCGACGTCATCGACCTTATCAAGAAATCGAATAAAAACAAAAAATATAAGGTATACGCCATAGTCGCGCCTTCGATAGCGGGGCAGTTCAAGGACGTAAGTCTCGGACAGGTTGTGACCGCGATCAAAGAACTCGGTTTCTATTCGGTGATAGAGGTTGCATTGGGCGCCGATATGGTGGCGAACAAGGAGAGCCTCGAGCTTGCGGAGAAAGGATTCCTTACGAGCTCCTGTTGTCCCGCCTTCGTCAAATACGTCGAGCAGCAATTTCCCGATCTAGCGAAGCACATAAGCAGCAACCTTTCGCCGATGGCGATGCTTGCGCAATACATCAAGAATATGGAGAGCAACTGCAAAGTGGTCTTCATCGGACCGTGCACGGCGAAGAAAGCGGAGTACCGTAAGAAAGAGATACATAAGCTCGTCGATTCCGTCATCACTTTCGAAGAATTGCAGGCGCTCATCGACAGCAAGGACATAGATATGTCCACGCTCGAAGAGGGTCATCTCGACAACGCATCCTATTACGGAAGGATATTCGCAAGGAGCGGCGGTCTGACCGACGCCGTCCGTCAGGCGCTTAAGGAAAACGGCAAAGAAAGTTTCCCCTTCAATCCCATAGTGTGCGACGGCATAGAGCAATGCAAGATAGCGCTACTCAGAAAATCCAAAAACCTTCTGCCCAACAACTTCATCGAAGGTATGGCTTGCGTTGACGGTTGTATCGGCGGCGCGGGTTGCCTTACGCACGGCGTGAAGAACAAGTCCGAAGTGGACGTCTACGGCAAGGAAGCGCTCGAGAAAAATATTCACGACGCCATAGGCTATCTCGGACTTACCGACAAAAAATAATTCTTAAGCGAAGCGAGAAAATCGATCGTTCTTCCCCTCCGGAAAGGAGGGGACTTTTTTAACAACCGCTTAATCCCGCGCATAATATGTAGTGGCGGCGCGACGCGCCCAGTTACGGTAACCGGGTAAACGGGAAACCTTTGACCGGATTAAAGATACCGTTAAGGTGATTTATGGAGGGAGTCGGGTGAAAATAGCGGTATATGCGATATGTAAGAACGAGTCGAAATTCGTCGATCGCTGGATGGATTCGATGTCCGAAGCCGACGAAATAACCGTACTCGACACGGGCTCCGAAGACGATACGGTCGAAAAGCTCAGAGCTCGCGGAGCGCGCGTATTCGAGGAAAAGATCGCGCCGTGGCGCTTCGACGTAGCTCGTAACCGTTCGCTGGAGCTCGTTTCACCCGACGTTGACGTGTGCGTATGCACCGATCTCGACGAAGTGTTGCATGCGGGCTGGGCGGAGCTTCTCCGCAAAGCATGGAAGCCTGGCGCTACGCTCGCCACTTACCGTTACACGTGGAGTTTTACTCCGGACGGGAAAGAGGGAGTGGTATTCTGGTACTCGAAAGTGCATTCGCGCTACGGCTACCGTTGGAAGCATCCCGTACACGAGGTGCTCGAATGGACGGGTGAGGGGCAGGAAGGATTCACGGTCACCGTGGAAGGAATGCAGCTCGACCATCTGCCCGATCCCGCGAAGTCCCGCGCGCAGTACCTTCCGCTTCTCGAGATGTCGGTTAAGGAGGAGCCCTCCGACGACAGGAACGTTCACTATCTCGGACGCGAATATATGTTCCGCAGAAGATGGGACGACTGTATCGTCACGCTGAAAAAACACCTTGCGTTACCTACGGCTACCTGGCGGGACGAGCGCGCCGCTTCGATGAGATTTATCGCGCGTTCTTACGCGATGAAAGGGGATAAGGCGGAAGCGGAGAACTGGTATATGCGCGCGATAACGGAAGCGCCGTATTTAAGAGAACCTTATACCGATTTCGCCTCGTTCCTTTATTACTCGGACGATTGGGATGGCGTGTTGTATTTTACCTCTCGCGCGCTCGCCATTAAGGAAAGGCCGAGAAGTTATATATGCGAAGCGGCGGCGTGGGGGAGTTTGCCCGACGATCTACGCTCGATAGCTTTCTATAAAACGGGGCGCATTAAGGAAGCGCTCGAAGCGGCGGAACGCGCGCTTACGTTCGAACCTAATAACGACAGAATAAGAGAAAACGCGGAATTCTTCCGTAAAGAACTCGGAAAAACGTAATTATACACCGGCGGAAAGCTTATGGACGACAGTATTTATTTACGGAGATTCCCGTTGACGAGCTATAAGGTTATTTTCAACCAGAGCTTGCGCCGCCGTCGTTGACGGCGGCGCTTCCTCGTGATATAATGTTTCCGTTTTCGGAAAACCGAAATTTTTCGAAACGATATTTGTTTATACGGAGGCATATATATGTTGAACGTAGGAGATACGGCGCCGGATTTTTCTTTGCCCGATCAGCACGGCGCGGAGCGCAGACTTTCCGATTTCAGAGGTAAAAAAGTAGTTTTGTATTTCTATCCCAAAGACAATACTTCCGGTTGTACGACGGAAGCGGTGGGTTTCAGGGATATAGCGGAGAAATTCGCGGACAATAACGCCGTGGTTATCGGCGTCAGTAAGGATTCCGTCAAGTCGCATTATAATTTCGCCGAGAAATACGGACTCCCTTTCATACTTCTCGCCGACGAGAATAAAAAAGCGATAGACCTTTACGGCGTTTTCAAAGAAAAGAAAATGTACGGCAAGACGGTCATGGGCGTGAAACGCACCACTTTCGTAATAGACGAATACGGAGTTATCGAGCGTATTTACTCCGACGTGAAAGCGGCAGGGCACGCGGAAGAAGTTTATTGCTCGCTCGCGAAGTAAGAGGAATCTTGTGGATATCGATCTCGTAATAAGCGAATACGACGATTTCGTCGCGCGCAGGGAGTACGCGGAGGGCGGCGAGTTTCTGAAACTCGCCGCCGAAGCCGCGCGACTCGAAGGCGATATAAGCTCGGAGCTTGCGATAAGCAACGAGCTTATCGGACATTGTCGCAAGAACGACGACAGGGAAGGTTGCTTCGAAGCCATTGACAGAACCATAGAACTGATAGCGCTCACCGATACCGGCAACGAGCCGTCCGCGGGAACAGCTTATATAAATATAGGTACCGGATACACACGGTTCGGTGAGCCGAAACTCGCGCTTACGTATTTTAAAAAAGCCGAGAAAATTTATCGTGAAACGCTCGGAGCGCGCGACGCGAGATGGGGCGCGCTATATAATAATACGGCAACCGCATTACAGGACGCGGGCGAATACGGGGAAGCCGAGAAGCAGTATCTCAAGGCGGCTAAACTGATGAACGCGCTCGACAAGAGCGACGACGAAGCGGTGACATACGTCAATATGGCGCATCTTGCAGAGGTTTCCGGAGGTAGCGGGGAGCGCATATCGGAGTATCTCGACAGGGCGTATTATCTTCTCGGTACAGTGCGCGAGAAGGGGGCGTATCACGCTTTCGTATGTTCGAAGTGCGCGCCGTCGTTCAAGCATTTCGGCGACGAGCGGCGAGCCGAGGAGCTCAACGAGCGCGCGGAAATGATCTATGACGCTATCGGCGGTAAGTGAAGGGCGTAATAATTCGGAAAGATATGAAAGGACTTGAATTAAGCAGAGCGTATTTCGAAGCATACGGCAGGGAATTGATCGCGCGGTTCGACCCGGAAGGCGAACGCATAAGCGCGGGACTTATAGGTTACGGCTCCGAGTGTGCGGGATACGACGACGAGCTTTCTGCCGATCACGATTTCGAGCCGCGTTTCTATCTTTGGATAGACGAAAAGACGGAACGCGAGATAGGTTTTCGCCTTATGCGCGCATATAATGCTTTGCCGCGCGAGTTCATGGGTTACGGTAGGTCTTTGCACAGCCTTTACGG
>JADINF010000074.1 GCA_017694145.1 Candidatus Stercoripulliclostridium pullicola | reverse complement strand
AGCCAAAGCCGTAGAAAAGGGTTATCGCGGCATCGAGGATAAGATAGCTTCCGTGCCCGTCACTTTCGGCGCGCTGATGAGAGCTTACAAGGTGCAGAAAATAATAAAGAAAACAGGATTCGATTTCGCATGCGCAGGCGACGCCGAGGCGAAGATACTCGAGGAGGTTAAAGAATTCGACTCGGCGACTTCGCCCGAGGAGCGCGAGAAGGAAGGCGGCGACATGCTTTTCGCGGTGGTCAATACGTTGAGAATGTACGATATAGACCCCGAAACGGCGTTGAACGGGACCACAAACCGCTTCATAAGAAGATTTCTGTACGTCGAAAAAAAGTGCCGCGAAGCGGGCGTCGAACTCACGAAAGAGAATATCGACGTGATGGAAAAGTTCTATCAGGAATCCAAGGCGTTTGAGGGCAAACAAGCATAGGGCGATGGCTTCGGAGCGCGGGCTTAAAATAGGCAATCTCATTCTCGATAACGATCTCGTGATGCCTGCGGTAGCGGGCTACAGCGACGTGGGGCAAAGGGTGCTCGCGTACCGTTACGGCGCGGCGCTCGCGCACACCGAGATGATCTCCGCCAAAGGACTCGTTTACGGCAGCGACAATACGGCGGCGCTCCTTGCGACGGATCCGCGCGAAAAGATACTCGCCGTACAGCTTTTCGGAAGCGAGCCAGAATTCATAGCGAAGGCGGTGAAGCATCCCGCCGTAAAAAAATTCGAACTCATAGACCTTAATTTCGGTTGTCCCGTACCTAAAATCGTGCGTAACGGCGAAGGTTCCGCGCTGATGCGCGATCCCGTGAGGCTCAAAGAGGTCGTCGCGGCGGCGGTGGAGAGCGCGGGAGATCGTCCCGTTACCGCGAAGATAAGAGCGGGATTTTCCGGGGAGGAGCGCAACGCCCCCGAGATAGCCGCGGTAATAGAATCCGCGGGCGCCGCCGCGGTCACCGTGCACGGCAGGACGCGCGACATGTATTATTCCGGAAAGTCCGACAGGGGAATAATCAAGAGGGTCAAGGAGAGCGTTTCGATACCCGTTATCGCCAACGGCGACGTCACGGACAGAGATTCCTATCTCCGCACTTTGGAGGAAACGGGCGCCGACGGCGTGGCGGTAGCGCGCGCCGCCATGGGCAGACCGTATATTTTCGCGGAGCTCGGGGGAGAAACTCCGCTTATCGACAGAGGCGCGCTCATCAAAGAGCATTTTGAGATAATTTCCGCGGTGATGCCCGAAAAAGTGGCTGTAAACTGTATGAAAAAGCATATCGCGGCTTACGCTTACGGCTTGCGCGGCGGCAAAGAACTCAAACTCAAAGCCTTCGCCGCGACTTCCGCCGAAGATATTTACGGGGTCGCAGAGGATTTCAGCCGCCTGTCATGAAAATCGGTCGGACGATTTTATCGTAAAAATTCAATTATTTTGTAGGAATTTTATAATTTTTATAAAAATATTATTGCCGACTTTTTTTCTCGGTGATATAATATCTCACGGAAATAATTTTTTGTCAGGAGATCACTATGAACAAAAAAACCATTTTAGACGTAAACGTTAAAGGTAAAAAGTGCCTTGTCCGCGTTGACCTCAACGTACCCATGAAGGGCGGAGTCATCACCGACGAGAACCGTATCAACGGCGCGCTTCCCACCATCAAATATCTTATGGAACAGGGCGCGAAAGTCATACTCTGCTCCCACCTCGGCAGACCTTATAACATTTTTAACGAGAAAATCAAGAAGATCAAACCCGAAGACGAAGGTAAGACCCGCGACGAACTCGTGGCGCTCACCCTCAAGAAATGCTCCCTCAAACCCGTTGCGGCACGCTTGAACGAGCTTCTGGACGGCAAAGTCACTTTCGCTTCCGACGTGATAGGACCCGCCGCCGAAGCCGCCGTAGCCGCTTGCAAGGACGGCGAAGTAGTGCTTCTAGAGAACCTCCGCTTCCACGAGGAAGAAACCAAGAACGACGAGAACTTCTGCAAAGCGCTCGCGCGTTTCTGCGATATATACGTCAACGACGCTTTCGGAACGGCGCACCGCGCGCACGCTTCGACGGCAGGTATCGCGCAGTACGGTCTGTGCGAAGCGGCGGTCGCGGGCTTCCTTATCGGTAAAGAGCTCGACGTCATGGGCGGCGCGCTCGAGAATCCCGTTCGTCCCTTCGTCGCCATTCTCGGCGGAGCGAAGGTTTCCGACAAGATCGGCGTCATCAATAACCTCATCGAAAAGGTCGACACCCTTATCATCGGCGGCGCGATGGCTTACACTTTCTTCAAAGCGAAAGGTTACGGCGTAGGCACCAGCCTTTGCGAGCTCGACAAAGTGGAGCTTGCCAAGGAACTTATCGACAAAGCGGCGGCTAAAGGCGTCAAAATGCTTCTTCCCGTCGACACCGTAGTCGCCAAAGCCTTCCCCGATCCCATCGACGGAGCCGTGGAAGTCAAGGAAGTCGCTTCCGACGCTATTCCCGAAGACATGATGGGACTCGATATCGGCAGCAAGACCCGCGAGCTTTACGCGGACGCCGTGAAGAGCGCGAAGACCGTTATCTGGAACGGACCTATGGGCGTATTCGAAAATCCCACGCTTGCGGCGGGAACCATAGCCGTAGCCAAGGCGCTTGCCGAAACCGACGCAACCACGATAATCGGCGGCGGAGATTCCGCAGCGGCGGTCAAACAGCTCGGATTTGCCGATAAGATGACTCATATTTCCACGGGCGGCGGCGCTTCTCTCGAATTCCTCGAAGGGCTCGAACTCCCCGGAGTGGCTTGTCTTGACAATAAATAATCAAAAATTACTTTTTACTCGCGTAAAACATAAGTTTTCCGCCTTAAACCGTTAAAAGTCGCGACCGACGTCCGCGCAGACAACGCGGACGCGGTCGGTATGAAACAGTGACAATCGGCGCGCCGCGCGCGGCGCTTCCTATATATTCATAAAAAGGAGAAATGAAAATGAAAAGACCTATCATTGCAGGCAACTGGAAGATGAACAACACCAACGCAGGAACCAAGGCGTTGCTTACCGAGCTCGCTCCTCTCGTGAAAGACGCGAAATGCGAAGTAGTGGTATGCGTACCATTTACCGATATAGATACCGCCCGCAAGGCTATCCGCGGCACCAAGATCAAGCTCGGAGCGCAGAACGTGCACTGGGCGCCCAAAGGCGCTTTCACCGGAGAGATCTCCGCTGAAATGCTTAAAGAGCTCAAGGTCGAATACGTTATCGTCGGACACAGCGAGAGAAGGCAGTATTTCGGCGAAACCGACGCTTCCGTGAACGCGAGAGTGAAGGCAGCCGTCGGCGCCGGACTCAAAGCCATCATCTGCGTAGGCGAAACCCTCGAAGAACGCGAGGCGGGCAAGACCAACGAAGTGGTCACGAGGCAGATCAACGGCGCTTTCGAAGGACTCGAGAAGATAGCGCTCAAGAGCATAGTAGTCGCTTACGAACCCGTATGGGCTATCGGCACCGGCAAGACCGCGACGGCTCAGGACGCCAACGACACCATAGCCGTTATCCGTAAGGCTCTGCGCAAACTGTACGGCAGGACCGCCGCGAACGCCATGCGTATCCAGTACGGCGGCAGCATGAATCCGAAGAACGCTTCCGAGCTCATGGCTATGCCCGAGATCGACGGCGGACTTATCGGCGGCGCTTCTCTCAAAGCGGAAGATTTCGCTAAAGTCGTAAATTATTAAAATTATGGACAAGAAACAGGTCGTTCTGATAGTAATGGACGGCGTCGGTAGATCCGCAGACGGGATAGGCGACGCCGTTACCGAAGCGCGCACTCCCGCGCTCGACAAGCTGCTTGCGACTTGCCCGCACACCTATCTCAAAGCGCACGGCACCGCCGTGGGGCTTCCTTCCGACGACGATATGGGCAATTCGGAAGTGGGTCACAACGCGCTCGGTTGCGGACAGATCTATTCGCAGGGAGCGAAGCTCGTCAACGAAAGTATTTCTTCGGGCGCGATATACGCTTCCAAGGCGTGGACGGAACTCAAAGAGAATTGCCTTAAAAATTCTTCGACGATGCATTTCATAGGGCTTTTGTCGGACGGCAACGTACACTCGAACATCTCTCACCTTCTGAATATGCTCGAAGCCTGCAAAGCGCAGGGTATCAAGAAAGCGCGCGTGCATATCCTTCTCGACGGAAGGGACGTTCCCGCCACTTCGGCGCTCGTATACGTTGACGAACTCGAAGCAAAACTTGCCGAACTCAACGCCGCGGGCTTCGACGGCAAAATCGCTTCCGGCGGCGGCAGAATGAAGATAACGATGGACCGCTATCGCGCCAACTGGGATATGGTAAAGAAGGGTTACGACGTCCACGTGCACGGAGAGGGCAGGGGATTCGCTTCCGCGACCGAAGCCATAGAAACGTACCGTAAAGAGAACGAGGGCGTCATCGATCAGGATCTTCCTCCTTTCGTCATCACCGAGAACGGCAAACCCGTGGGCACGATAGAGGACGGCGATTCCGTTATTCTTTTCAATTTCCGCGGCGACCGCGCCATCGAAATAAGCGAAGCCTTCGACGATCCCGCTTTCAGCGCTTTCGACAGAGGCAGAGTGCCCGACGTACTTTATGCCGGAATGCTCCAGTACGACGGAGATCTCGCGCTTCCCAAGAGATTTTTGGTGGAGCCTCCCTGCATCAAACACACCTTGAGCGAGTTCCTCGTCGAGAAAGGCGTCGCGCAGTACGCGGTGTCCGAAACGCAGAAATACGGTCACGTGACCTATTTCTGGAACGGTAACCGCAGCGAGAAATTCAGCGAAAAACTGGAAACTTTCGAGGAGATACCTTCCGACAAAGTGTCGTTCGACGAACGCCCCTGGATGAAATCCGCAGAGATAACCGATAAGGTCATCGAAGCGATACGCTCCCGTAAATACGGCTTCATCCGCCTCAATTACCCCAACGGCGACATGGTCGGACACACCGGCAATATGGACGCTACCGTAATAGGAGTGGAAGCGGTGGATCTCGGTATCGCGCGCATACTTCCCGTCATCGACGAGACCGATTCCGTGCTCGTGATAACCGCCGACCACGGCAACGCCGATCAGATGCTCGAGAGAAATAAAAAAGGCGCTCTCGCGGTGCGTACCGCGCACAGCTTAAACCCCGTGCCTTTCATTATTTACAATTCTTCCGTCAAGGCTCTCGAAGCCGAAGGAAATATCGGACTTGCGAACGTCGCGGCTACCGTAGTCGAGCTTATGGGATACCAAAGCCCCGATTGCTGGGAGCATTCCGTTATCAAAGAATAATTTTTGCAAAAAATATTCTTTACGAAATTTATGTCGCCGCGGCGTTTGCCGCGGCGCATATTTTACTTATAATTTGCTTTTTATGCGATAAAATCAGAGTTTTTCGCCTGTTTCCCGGGTTTTATCGCTCTTACGCGCCTTCGGCGCGCCTGTGGACGAAAATGCTTGATTTATCATAAAAAAGGGTGTATTATAATGAGACGTTACGGAAATTATATCGAATTATAATAGGATACCTATTAAAGTGTCCGCTCCGTGACTTCTGCGTCAGTAAGGAGGGTATGCAATGCTTACAATGCTGGCAAGCGCCTTTACGGATTTTTTCGCGGAAAATTATAAAGAGGCTTTCGGCGGCGGCATGAGCGAAGCCGTACAGGAAGCCATCGACCCCGAACTCGTGGACTTCTTCGGTCTTAAAGTCAACCCTTCGCTGTATTCCGCATTCCTCGGCACGGCGGTTATACTGATCGCCTGCGTTATCATCCGCATTTTCGTCATTCCAAAATTCAAAAAACAGCCCAAAGGTCTGCAACTCCTGTTGGAGGGGCTCGTAGGCTATTTCGACAAGACCGCTTCGCCGCTTAAAAGACAGGCGAGTTTCGTGGGACCCTATATCGCCACCGCGGCTATTTTCATCTGTCTTACCACCCTTGCCGAATTGCTCGGTATCCGTCCGGCGTTTGCAAGCATCAATACCTGCCTTGCGTTCGGACTCTCGACTTTCTTCGTTATAAATTACTGCGGGTTGAGAGAAAAAGGGCTTTTCGGCAGAGCCAAACGCTACCTCGGCAATCCCATAAACATAATTACCGACCTCGCCGTACCGCTGTCGCTTTCCTTCCGTCTTTTCGGCGCGATCATGAGCGGCTTCATCATCGTCGAGCTCGTGTACAGCGTCATTTTCCTGAGTTTCGTCGTCCCCGCCGTCGTTTCGGTCATCACGACGATATTCCATGCGCTGATACAATCCTTCCTTTTCGCTACGCTGTCCGCCATTTTTATCGGCGAGGCTGTAGAATAGACAATTTACGTTACACGGAGGTGTGATATGAATTTAATGCTTCTTGCAGGCGAACTTTCTTCTTTGGGCGCCGCCCTCGCGATAGGGCTTACCGGTCTCGGCGCCGCGCTGGGTATGGGACTTTCCATCAGTAAAGCTCTCGACGGCATCGCCCGTCAGCCCGAAGCCGACAATAAGATAAGGTCGACGTTGATACTCGGTCTTGCGTTCTGCGAAACGCTCGCGATCTACGGCTTGCTGGTAGCCATCCTCATTATGACGATGTAAGGTAGGGGTCTATGAATACGATTATGACGGCGGCGGATATGCCGCTCGGACTGAACGTGATCGAGATCCTTCTGCATATCTTCAACTTCATCATTCTGATAATCGGCGTGCGCTTCCTGCTCTATAAACCGATCAAGAAGTTTATGGATAAGAGGGCGCAGGGATATGCGGAAGAAGAAGCGGAGCACGAGAAGAAGAAGGAAGAGGCGGAGAAACTGCGCGCCGAAGCGGAGGAGAAGATCCGCGAAGCTGAAGTCAGAGCCGCCAAAATAGAGGATGACGCGAACGCGAACGCGATCAAGGAGGCGGACGCCATTCTCGAGAGCGCGCGCAAGGACGCCAAAGATATTGTGGCGCGCGCGGAAGCGGATATGGCGGCTAAAGAAGTGCGCGAACGCGCGGCTCTGAGCCGAGAAGTCACTTCGCTCGCTTTGACGATGTCGTCGAAAATTCTCGAACGCGAGGTGAACGCGGAGGACAACGAAGCGGTGATAGCGCCGCTTATCGAGCAATTCCGCGCCGTGCACGGCGCGCAAGCCGAAGCGGACGAGAGCGTTCCCGTCAAGAAAAAGAAGTAAAGCGGTATGCGTGAAATAATAATAAAATCTTCCGTGCCGCTTACCGCGGCGCAGAAAAAGAAACTCGAAAAGGGTTTACGCGAAGCCGACGTTTCCGAAGAACTGCGGTTCCGTTACGTCATCGATTCCATAGTCGGCGGTATAGTGATAGTGGACGGCGAAGACGTCTACGACGCTTCCGCGGCGGCGGAACTGAGGCGTATCAGGAAGAACAGCGAAAAGTTACTGCACTCTTCCGGCGACGGTATATCCGTCAAGGACATACCCGCCCTTCTAAAGAGCAAGCTTTCCGAGATGATCGAGCATAAGCTCGATTTCGAGCATTGCGGTAAAGTCATCAGCGCGGCGGACGGCGTTATAAGGGTCGAAGGGCTCAACAACTGCCGTTACGGCGAGTTGCTTCTCGTGGGCACCCGCGGCTTCGCGCTTGCGATGAACCTCGAGAAAGATTCCGTCGGCGCGATAGTATTGAGCGACGTCGACTCCGCCGAATACGGCGATTACGTTTACACCACCGGCAAGATAATAGAAGTTCCCGTGGGCGAAGAGCTACTGGGCAGAGTGGTCAATCCTCTGGGCGAGCCGCTCGACGGCGGTAAACGCATTTCGGGTGACGAAACGCGCTGTATCGAGAGCCCGGCTCCGCAGATAATAGACAGACAGAAAGTTTCCGAGCCTCTCGAAACGGGGATACTCGCGATAGACTCCATGGTGCCGATAGGCAGGGGACAGCGCGAGCTCATCATCGGCGACCGTCAGACCGGTAAGACCGCAATCGCGCTCGATACCATTCTCAATCAGAAAGGAAAGAACGTATATTGTATTTACGTGGCGATAGGTCAGCGTGCCGCCACCGTCGCAAGGCTTATCCGAACGCTCAAGAAATACGGCGCGGCGGAATACACGACCGTAGTGCTCACCACGGCGGACGATTCCGCGCCCCTCCAATATATAGCTCCTTATACGGGCGCCGCGATAGCCGAGAAATTCATGTATGACGGCAAGGACGTTCTCATCGTGTACGACGATCTGTCCAAGCACGCGGTAGCATACAGAGCGATATCCCTCCTGCTCAAACGCCCCGCAGGGCGCGAAGCCTATCCCGGCGACGTATTTTATATCCATTCCAGACTGCTCGAGAGAGCCGCTAAGCTTTCCGACGAGATGGGCGGCGGTTCGGTGACCGCGCTCCCGATCATAGAAACGCAGGCGGGCGATATTTCCGCATATATCCCCACCAACGTGATAAGCATCACGGACGGTCAGATATATCTGGAAAGCGAGCTTTTCAACGCAGGCGTGCGCCCGGCGATAAACGTGGGACTTTCGGTAAGCCGCGTGGGCGGTCAGGCGCAGAGACCGTTTATCCGTAAGACGAGCTCCTCTCTGCGACTGGACATAGCGCATTACCGCGAACTCGAAGTTTTCGCGCAGTTCGGTTCCTCGCTCGGCGATTCCACCAAAGCCGTTCTCGACAACGGCGCCAAAACCGTGGAATCTCTGAAGCAGGACGAATACGAGCCAATGAGCTTTTTGCGCGAGGCGGTATATCTGTACGCCGTTTCCAAAGGTTTTCTGAAAGAAATCCCCATAACCGAAGTGCGCGTATTCCTCAAGGCGCTCTATAAACATTTCGAAAAGAAGCAATCGGCGCTGTTGCGTTCGCTTGCCGACAGAGGCGCGCTCGACCACAGGGAGTCCGTGCGTTTCGACGAAGCGATAGAAGGCTTCGTCAAGGAATTCCTCGCCGCTCGCGCGAGCGAGAGTAACTGAAAAGGTCGTAAATGCAAAGTCTTCACGACATAAAAAAGCGCATAAAAAGCGTGCGCGAAACGGGCAAGATCACCAAGGCGATGCAACTCATAAGCGTCGCCAAGATGCGTAAAGCCAACGAAAAATACGAATTGAACGCAAGATACTTCGAGCGCGTGCTTTCGACTCTCAAGGACATCATCACGCACACCGAAGATCTTACGCATCCGTATATCGTTTCGCGCGGCGACAAGCGCGCCGCCTTCCTCGTGATAGCCTCCGACAACGGCATGGCGGGCGACTATAACCGTCGCGTGCTCGAATTCGCTCTCGAAAAGATCGAAGCCGAAAAACCCGCCAAGATCTATACGATAGGGCTTATGGCAAGGGAGTTTTTCGCCAGGCACGGCATACGTACCGACGCGCAATTTCTCTACTGCGCGCAGGCCCCGTCGCTTTCCGACGCGAGACGTATAATGATGTATCTCGTCGAAGCCTTCGACGAAGGCGAGATAGATTGCGTGAAGATAATCTATACGAGGCATTTGCCGGAGGGCGACGTGGCGGTGTCGCTCAAAGCGTTGCCGCCCGATCCCAAAGAGCTCGAAAACGTGGAGACGGAATCGAATTATACCGAAATGCTCGAATTCGAGCCGTCCACGGCGGAAGTTTTCGATATACTCGTGCCGCAGTGCATACTGGGCATAATATACAGCGCGCTTATCCAATCGGTAAGGTGCGAACACAACGAACGCATGGCGGCGATGAGGCAGGCGTCGGACAACGCCGAAGAAATGCTCGGTAAACTCGAGCTCGATTTCCACAGGGCGCGTCAGGCGGCGATCACAACGGAAATAGCGGAGATAAGCTCCGCACGCACGGACTGAGAGGTCGGATATGGAAGCAACCAAAAACACGGGTACCGTAGTGCAGGTCATAGGACCGGTCGTGGACGTTCAATTCTACGACTACGTGCCCAAAATGTACGAAAAACTGATAGTCAACCTCGAAGACAAACAAATAGTTCTCGAAGTGGAAGGTTATCTGGAGAACGGCGTGGCGCGCACGATAGCAATGCACGCCGACGAAGGTCTCGGACGCGGCATGAAAGCGATAGCCACGGGCGCGCCGATAACGGTGCCGGTCGGAGAGGGCACTCTCGGAAGGCTTATGAACGCGCTCGGAGAGCCTATAGACCACAAAGGCGAGATAAAAGCGGAGGCTTACCGCCCGATACACGCCAAGCCGCCCGCCTTCAGCGAACTATCGTCGCGCACCGAGATACTCGAAACGGGTATCAAAGTCATCGATCTGCTTACCCCTTACACCAAGGGCGGCAAGATAGGACTTTTCGGCGGCGCGGGAGTGGGCAAGACCGTTCTGATACTCGAACTTATCCGCGCCATAGCTTCCGAGCACGGCGGGTATTCCGTATTTACCGGCGTGGGCGAGCGTTCGAGAGAGGGTAACGACATGCTCACCGAGATGACGGAAGCGGGCAGTATGAATAACACCGCTCTCGTATTCGGACAGATGAACGAACCTCCGGGCTCCCGTATGCGCGCGGCGCTCACCGGGCTCACGCTCGCGGAATATTTCCGCGACGTCAAGAAGCAGGACGTTCTGCTCTTCATCGACAACGTGTTCCGTTACGTTCAGGCGGGCAGCGAGGTAAGCGCGCTTCTCGGGAGAATGCCCTCGGCGGTCGGCTATCAGCCTACGCTCGCTACCGAACTCGGCGCCCTCGAAGAGCGTATCGCCGCGACGCGCGGCGCGTCCATTACTTCGATACAGGCTATCTACGTTCCCGCGGACGATCTTACCGACCCCGCCCCCGCCACGATATTCAGTCACCTCGACGCTACGACGGTGCTTTCGCGTAAAGTGGTGGAGCAGGGCATTTATCCCGCTATAGATCCTCTCGAATCCTCTTCGCGCATCCTTTCTCCGGACATAGTCGGCGAAAGGCATTATAAAGTGGCGCGCAGAACGCAGGAAACCTTACAAAGATACAAAGAGCTTCAGGACATCATCGCCATACTCGGTATGGAAG
>JADINF010000073.1 GCA_017694145.1 Candidatus Stercoripulliclostridium pullicola | reverse complement strand
AGAGTATATTCCGTTTGATATCCGCCCGTAATTTCCGCATTCGCGCACAGAGTCACTTTGCCCGAAGAATGCCTCTGCTCTACGTATAAATCGGCTATCCTTGTCACGCCGCCGTAATCTATATAAATAGCTTTCGTAATACCCGACACCGGTACGACGGGACCCCAATCCCAACCGAAATGGCATTGCGCCTTGCGAATGAAAGTAACCGACTGCAACCCCGTCGTACTTGCGGAAACGTTGAGACGTTTCATCTCTTTTTCGGCATACGGTCGGGGCGCGGAAAAGATTACGGATATCTCGTTGGTCCCCTTTTTGAGAACGCCCTTGATGTCCACGCGATAGCCTATGAACGAGTTGCAGTCTGAAAGCACCTCTTTGCCGTTGATGTAAATACGGAATACCGTGTCGAGCATATCGCAACACAGTTCCGCGCGCGGAGCGCAGAGCAATTCGTCGTCCGCTTCGAAAGTGCGTTTGTATTCCCAATCGCGATCGCCGAGCACCGCGGTTTCGTTCTCGTTCATACCGAGAAACGGATCGGGTATTTTATTTGCCTTCAGCAAATCCGTATAGTTACACGACGGGACTTCCGCGTCCGTCCACTCGCCGCCGAGCGTAAGGTCGCGCATGAGCCATTTGCCGCACAAATCCAAAATCATTTTTCGTCCTCCGTTACACCGCTTACACGCTGTGTCTGTATTTATTTAAAATATACACGAGCTTTTCTTTGTTCGCCTCGTCGAAATTCAATTTCGTGGTTGCCGCGTTTACCGTATCGAAACCGTTTTTGTCACCGCAGAAAAATATAGTCGAGCCCTCCGTTTCGTAATCGCAGAAGTGCGCCCAGTCTATGAAGCGGTATGGGACGAGTACGCCCGAGTCGAGCACGGCACACTTCGTGGTGATCATCATCACCAGGATAACGCTTAAGCATGCGATGATAACCATAATGGAAACGCACAGCGCATAGTGCCCGGCTACAGCCATTACAACGATGTCTGCGAGCAGACAGACGCCTAAAAAAGCAAGCGCGAAAACGGGCCATTTACTGCGCTTATAAAGCGGTATCAACACTATTGCCGCACTGAACCTGCGGTTCAATTCTATAAGTTTTCTGACGACGAATACGCTCCAAAGCGTCGTTATGACGGCAAGCAATATAAATACCGCGTCGACAATTATTTCGACCATACATTTCTAACGCGCGCATAGCGCGCCCTCCTCTTTTTTCTTAAATCAATCGGCACCGTTACGGAAGTAATCGGTAGCCGAGGCTATTATGTCGCGCATAAGCGAAGACTCGAACTTAAGGAACGCGGTTTTTTCGGGCAGACAGAAAAAGCCCAAAACTCTGCCCGCAGGCGAGGTAAGCGCAGCAACCGCGTCCGCGGAACCGTCGGGATTATACGGGAAGGCTTTGGTCGGGAACCCGTGGCAATCCGCATATTGAGCGGCTATCTGCCCGCCGAACGCCATTTGTTCGAGAATTTCCGCATTAGCAGTAAACCGCATGTCGTTACCGCCGGGAGCCACGTAATAATACGAGCCTATCGGCGCAAAAGTAAGCATCGGCGACAGATTGTTCGATATCCTTAATCGCGCAAGGCGCGAAGTAATACCCGGTCTTTCGGCTTCTTTCAATGCGGTAGATACGCCCAAAGAATGTTCGGCGTTACCGTAAGCGAGGAAACCGAGTTTAAGCATAGCGCGCGACCCTTCGCCCGTTGCGAGTATCAGTCCGTCGTTACGGAAGATAAGTTCGTTGACTGCGTCCAACACTACGGGGCGGTGCAGAACGTCGTAGAGCCTGTTATCCGCAAAATACTCGCCGTATGCCGATCTGCCGCATACCACCAACATATCCGTGGAAGCTATGCGCTCGCGTACTTTGCGTTGAAGCAAGGTAGAAGCGACGGTATCCTTGCCGAAGTACATAGAATTTACTGTGAAACCGGCGGCGGTAGCAAGACTTTGGATCGCAAATTCAGAGGAGAAATCGCAGTGCAGTATCGTCATCACCGGATGCGACAACGAAGTTTTCCGTTTGACTGTATCCCGAACCGCAACGGGGGCTTGAGCCACCCTGTCTTCCGCTTTGTCCTCGAAAGGATATTTGGCAAGATAGCCCTCTATTTCGCGCTGACTTACGGTGACATCGGCGTTTTTCAAAACTCCGGTAGCATCCGCAACTCCTACGTATTCGCAGTCGAAGGAGGCAAGTTCTTCGATATCGCGTACGGCTAGCAAAAGATCTCCCTTTGTTTCGCGCGTGCCGTCCGTTTCAAAAGTCGCGAACGAAAATCCCAGTCCGTTACCGGCGGTTCCTCTTATTACGGATTCAAGCACGTTTTCCTCTATAAGCCGTGCCGAAGTAATGTTGCCTGTGCCGACGTTGATATTTATAGCAGCCGCAAGTTTCAATACGAACTTGAAGTCGGGTATACCGAAAGCGTCTCTAGGGATACCTAAACGGAAAAGTTTGTCTCCGGGTTTGAAGTCCGGAGAAACGAGTAACGACGTAGGCGCGCTGCCCGTTGCGGTGACTGAGAAGATCTGAGAATTCTTTTTAAGACGCGAAATCTGCGCGTTCGCGGAAAGGTTCGCGACGGAAAGCGCGTTCTCCGTATAGAAGCACGCCAAAGCGCGCGACAACAAAGCGCCGCGTCCCACGGAATCGGTTTCCGTAGCGAACAAAAGATTTGTATCGAGCGCTATATTATATATCGAAACGCCGCACGCGACCAACTTCAAAACAGCGTTCAACACGGTGTTTACGGTGTCCGAAAAAACGTCGGCTCCTCTGCAATGCGTGCCCGCCGCAAAAGCGTTGAATACGTCCTCGTATCTGTCCGGGGAAGGCGTAACGGCAACGACCTGCGCGGGCGTAGACTGATATCTTCCGACAAACGGCGGTAACACGCTCCGCGCCGAATTCACGCCGTTCAGCCCTGATTCGGCGACGATTTTACCTTCCGCAAGCTTTTGCTTAAGATCTTCTATATCGTCGCTTACCGTCGTTACAGCGGTGACGTCGCGCGGTTTTTCTTCAATTCTGAATATGCTGTAAGCGTGACTGCGGTGTTTAAGCATCGTCAGGTGCAGTCTCGCGACCTCCTGGTTGGACACCGCTATACGTATGTTATCTTTCGCCGTAATTCTTCCTATAACGCAAGCGGCGTAATCGTATTTATCCACTAACGAAAGCAGTTTCGAAACGTTTTGTTTCCTGACCACAGTAACTATCCGCTCAAGGTGCCTGCCGAGAAGAAAATCCGTAACTCTGTCTTTTGCGGCAAAATTGTCAGGCACGTCGATTTCGAAGCCCTTGCCTGCGGCTATCAATTCGTTCAATATACCCTCGTCACAGGAAAAAACTCTCGAAATCAGTTTCTCTGAATTGCACTCCGCGAGAAAATCGCCTAGCTCTTTCAGACCCTCCCTTTCGGTATTTTTGTAAGTAATAATAAGAATTCTATCGCCTTTGAATAACTCTTCCGAATTAGCGTCGAAACTTTCGCGTATGCAGAGCAACGCCGTTTCGGTAAACGAGGAAGAATTTGTCACGCCGGTGTTACGTCCGTTATCGTATGCGGGGATATCCAGACTTTCCGCAAACCTGCTGAAATTCCGCTTTTCGCGAACGGGACATTCTCCGTATTCTTCACGTATTACCGCGGCGGGCGTACCGCCCGAAACAACGCTTATAACCGCGCACCTACGCAACGCGTCGGAAGCATTGTTGTCCCATCTGCTTATAATATCGCTGAAATAGCGCGTGCGCCTGCCTTTTTCGTAAC
>JADINF010000072.1 GCA_017694145.1 Candidatus Stercoripulliclostridium pullicola | reverse complement strand
CCCTCGGAGAGCGTATGCTGGATGAGTCACACCGACAGCATATGCGAACTGCCGCAAGGTTTTTCAGCGACCGCGTATACCGGGCATTGCCCCGTAGCGGCTATGAGTAACGGTAAAAATCTTTACGCCGTCCAATTCCATCCCGAAGTAACGCACACGGAGTACGGCAAAAAAATCCTTGCCAATTTCATTTTCGCCGTATGCGGCTGCAAAGGCGACTGGGATATGACGGACTTTGCGAGAGCTTCGATAGAAAAATACAGAGCTGAGCTCAAAGGCAAAAAGGCGTTGTGCGCGTTGAGCGGCGGCGTGGATTCTTCGGTAGCGGCTGTGCTCATGCACAAAGCCATAGGCTCCGACCTTACGTGCGTATTCGTCGATCACGGTCTATTGAGAAAGGACGAAGGCGATACGGTGGAACGCACGTTCCGCGGACTTTTCGATATGAAGCTCGTGCGCGTAAACGCCGCAAACGAGTTCCTCGACAAGCTTAAAGGGGTGACCGAACCCGAAAGAAAACGTAAAATAATCGGAGAAGAATTCATAAGAGTATTCGAGCGCGAGGCGCGTAAAATAGGTAAAGTCGATTATCTTGTCCAGGGCACGATATATCCCGACGTCGTGGAATCGGGCGCGGGCGACGCCGGCACAATCAAAAGTCATCACAACGTGGGAGGACTTCCCGACGTAGTGGATTTCAGCGGCATAGCCGAACCTCTGCGCTACCTCTTCAAAGACGAAGTGCGCGCCGTAGGCAGGGCTCTCGGTATTCCCGACGAACTCGTCGACAGACAACCCTTTCCGGGACCGGGACTCGCGATAAGGATCGTGGGAGAAGTCAACGAAGAGAAACTCTCGATATTGCGCGAAGCCGACGCCATATTCCGCGAAGAAATTACTTCCGCGGGGCTTGCAGAAAATCCCGATCAATATTTTGCCGTCCTTACGGATTGCCGCACGGTGGGTGTCAAAGGCGACGCGCGCACTTACGGCTATACGCTCGCTTTGCGCGCGGTGAGTACCGACGACTTCATGACCGCGGACTGGACGCGTATCCCCTACGAACTCATTGCTCGCGCGAGTAACCGCATTACCAACGAAGTGCGCGGAATAAGCCGCGTCGTTTACGACGTGACTTCGAAGCCGCCCGCCACGGTAGAATGGGAGTAAACGGGACGCTTTCGTATAGCGTTGCAACGCAAGAAAAAACGGTAAAGGAGATAATGCTATGACAAAATTCATATTCGTAACGGGCGGCGTAGTTTCGGGACTCGGCAAAGGCATAACGGCTGCTTCTCTCGGAAGACTGTTGAAGGCGCGCGGTTTCAAGGTCGCGGCGCAGAAATTGGACCCTTACATCAACGTCGACCCCGGCACGATGAGTCCCTATCAGCACGGTGAAGTTTTCGTTACCGAGGACGGTGCGGAAACCGATCTCGATCTCGGTCATTACGAACGCTTCATCGACGAAGATCTCAATAAGTATTCCAATCTTACTACCGGTAAAGTCTACTGGAACGTGTTGAACAAAGAGCGCAGAGGCGAATATCTGGGCTCGACGGTGCAGGTGATACCGCATATCACCAACGAGATCAAGGACTTCGTGTACCGCGTCGCCAAGACCACGGACGCAGACGTGGTTATCACGGAGATCGGCGGCACTATCGGCGACATAGAGTCACAGCCGTTCATCGAAGCGGTAAGGCAGATAGGTATCGAAGTCGGCAAGGAAAACAGTCTTTACATACACGTCACTCTCGTACCGTTCTTAAGCGGCTCGGACGAACACAAATCGAAACCCACACAGCATTCCGTAAAAGAACTGCTCGGAATGGGGATAAATCCCGACATAATAGTTTTGCGTTGCGACAAACCTCTGGAAGAAGAAATTTTCAGAAAGATAGCTTTATTCTGTAACGTGAAAAGCGATTGCGTCATAGAGAACCGCACTCTTCCAATACTGTACGAAGCGCCGCTGATGCTGGAGAAACAGAATTTTTCGGCGGTAGTATGCAGAGAGCTGGGACTCGAAAGCAAAGATTGCGATCTTGCCGAATGGAAAGCGCTCGTGAAACGTATAAAGTCGCGTAGCAAAAAGGTATCGATCGCTCTCGTCGGTAAATACGTCAAGCTGCACGACGCCTACCTGTCGGTATCCGAAGCGTTGAGCCACGCGGGCTACGGACTGAACGCCGAAGTGAAAATATCCTGGATAGATTCCGAAACGCTCACTCCCGAAAATTACGAAGAAACGCTGTCGTTTGCGGACGGCATACTCGTTCCGGGAGGATTCGGCTCGCGCGGTATAGAGGGAATGATACTCGCCGCAAAATACGCACGCGAAAACAACGTTCCGTATTTCGGTATATGCCTCGGAATGCAGATAGCCGTCATAGAATACGCGCGGAACGTATTAGGGATAGCGGACGCGAATTCGGGAGAATTCGCAAGAGAATGCGCTCACAAAGTAATCGACTTCATGCCGGGACAGAATGAGGAAATAAGCAAAGGCGGCACTCTCAGACTGGGCTCATATCCCTGCGTTATAACTCCGGGAAGCGTAATGGAAAGGTTGTACGGCGCACGCGAAATAAGCGAAAGGCACCGTCACCGTTACGAATTCAACAACGATTACCGCACGGCGCTTACAGACGCGGGGCTCACGCTCGGCGGACTTTCGCCGGACGGGCGACTCGTGGAAACCGTAGAACTTACCGACAGAGATTTCCATATCGGAGTTCAGTTCCACCCCGAATTCAAAAGCCGTCCCAACCGTCCGCATCCCCTGTTCGCCGGTTTCGTGGCGGCAGCCGAAAAATACGGTAGTCGACGTTAAGGCTCCCGAAAGTTCAGTGCGCTTTACACAGAATGAAAATAACCGTCATAACGGACGGTTATTTTTTTACATATATTCACAGCGTCAGCCGGACTGCGTTTCGCCGTCTCCGCCCGCGGGAACAGGCAACGCCGCGATCAGTATCGACATAGTTGTTTCTTTATCGAAGCGCTCTTGGTTGGATCGGCGCTCTTGGCGTAAACAGCGCTCGTACAAACTCTGAGTATTTGTACGCACTCTTTCTATGAACGCCTTCGGAATACTTTTCGTTTTCCGCGTGGCGGAATACTTCCGCGTAACTCCTATCATCTTGTCCGGGTCTTTGCGAGTCCATATAGTCTTACGTCCGTTGCTTCTGATGACGGGCGACGCCCCGCTGTTTTAATTATAGCAAGTACTCAAATAAATTCAATATACAATTTGACGTTTACGGTTTAACTGAGGTTGACAAAGATTGCGCACGGTATTATAATTCAGTTAATATCCTTTAGGAGCGTCGTATATTATGTTGCAGGACGATATAAAAAAGGCACGCATCGAAGCGATGAAAGCCAAAGACAAAACCACTCTCAACGTATTGAGCGTGGTGCTCAATAAGATCATGCTCGCCACCATCGACAAACGCGAGAAAGGCGATACTCTCACCGACGCCGACGTAGTAGGCATTCTTCAGAAAACGGTGAAGGAACTGGGCGACGAACGCGAAGGCTTCATGAAAGCCGACCGTCCCGAAAAAGTCGCAGAACTCGACGCGCAGATAGCTACCGTAAACGGATTCCTGCCCAAGATGATGAGCGCGGAAGAGATAGCCGCCGTGATAATGACGCTGGAAGATAAAAGCGTTCCCGCGGTAATGCGTTATTTCAAAGCCGAATACGCCGGAAAATGCGAAATGCGCACCGTAAGCGAAGTGCTCAAAAACATAAAGTAAAGTTAAATACCGAAAAAAACGGCGCGTCCTGCAAACTATTGCGGGACGCGCTTTTTATAAGGTGAAAATATCCGTTTTACATTATCTCGCGATAGCTTCCGAGGAATACGAACCGATCGCATTCGTTGTCGAGCTCCGCTATGAGGTTCCTGACCTCGTTCCTTGCGATCTTCGCTTCGAAATCGAAATAGAACGCGAATTCGAAATCGGTATTCCCTATCGGACGACTTTCGAGTTTGGTAAGGTTGAGTCCCAGTGTCGAAAACCTGTTGAGCAATTTATTCAGGCTGCCGGCTTCGTGCGGAAGGTTGACCATTATGCTTATTTTATCCGAATCCTCGAATACCTGCAATTCCTTAGAAATTGCTATGAAACGGGTATAATTGTTCTCGTTGTCCTGAATGTTCGGCATTATGACTTTAAGCCCGTAAATTCCCGCGCAATCTCTCGACGAAATGCACGCCACGTCCTTCCTGCCCGATTCGGCTACGCCGCGTGCGGCGCTCGCCGTATTCTCGGTAACGTGCACTTTGACGTCCTTCAGCCCGCGTATGAACTCGGCGCATTGTTCGAGCGCCTGCCTGTGAGAATATATCTCTTTGATGTCGTCGAGTTCCGTGCCCGCATTAGCGAGCAGATAATGTTGCACTCTAAGTCTTACGGAGCGCACGATATAGCAGTTATGCTTGCGCATAAGGTCGTAAACGCTGTTCACGCTGCCTACGGAACTGTTTTCTATGGGAAGCACTCCGTATTCGCAAAGACCGCTTTCCACGGCGTTGAACACCGCGTTCCAGTCCTTGAAATACAGTATATCGCTCAAACCGAACATCTTGTCCGTGGCTATCTGTGCGTAAGAGCCCGCAACGCCCTGACAAGCCACGGAAGCGGATACGGGGAAAGGCGGGCAACCTTTTGCGAGCGCCTCGTCTATCTCTCGCTTTACCTTCGATTCGAGATGCACGCAACGCGAGCGATATGCTTTCGCCGTATTGAATATGCTGTCGAACACCTGTTTTGCGTACAATTTGACTTCGTCGGGCATATCCGCGGTCACTCTGTTGAGAGTGGCTCTGTCCACGAGCGAGCCGTCGGTAGTCGCGACGTCGCGGCAGGAGTCTTTCACGATCTCGCTTTCGAGCGACATTCTTTTCAGATACAAAGCCGCTATCTCGTCGTCGATAGCGTCTATTTTCGTTTTGATTTCGTTAGCGTCCATCTTTCACCTCATGCTTTGTTATCGAAAAACCGCACCTTTCGGTGCGGTCTGCGTTTACTTGTATCAACGAATTTTCCGCACCGTCAGGCGATCGCTTGTAAGCAACCTCTAAAGAAAAAGCTAAAGCTAAAGCCGAATACGGAACGGTTTATGTTTTTCATAGCGATATGATATACCTTTTTGCGCAAAGAGTCAACCGCTACGCGCAATTTTACGCCATCGAGATTTATTTAAGTACGGGAAGCGTCGAACCGCCGTAAGGCATCACGTAAACGGAAGAACTTTCGCCGCACTTCTTCGTAGCCGCTTCGAAAGCCGCGTCGAGCGAAGGTTGCGGAGTAAGATTTATGCTCCTCACGAATTCAGCGTCCAGATCGGACACCAGATATACGTCCGCTTTCTTCAATACCAAAGCGACCGCCGCCGCCTTGTGCCCTCCCAACACGAAATCAGCTTTTATGTCGCGTATCATCTCGTCGGGCGATTTCCCCGTCATCCATTCTTCGAATACCTTACTGCCAAGACCCTCTTTACAGGAAGCGAGCCATATTATAACGCCGCCTTTTTTTACGGCGTGTACGGCGTTGTCGAGCGCTTTCTGCGCCTGATACATATTCTGATCTTTGGGATATCCGCCCGCGGAAACGACCACCACGTCGGCTTCGCCGTCTATCCTTACGCAATACAGTTTGTCGAGGAATTCCGTTCCCGCCCTGTGCGCTTTAACGACGTCGCCCGCCACCGCGTAAATGATCTTCTTATGCTCGTCGAGGACCACGTTCAATATGTAGTCTATACCGAGGAGCGCGCCGGCTTCCTCTATGTCGAGCCTTACGGGACTTTGCAAGTTACCCGCGCGCGCTTCGTCCATGACCATCATACTGTGGTTGGCGCGTATCGCTTCGCGAGTGGATACTCCGGGCATTATCGCCTTGGCTCCGCCGCTGTAGCCTGCAAAATAATGATATTCGATATTTCCCATGCAGATGACGAAGTCGCTGTCGGCAACTCTCGAATAAATGTCCACCCGCGTTCCGCGCGAAGTCGTGCCTATGTATTTGCAGTCGTCTGGATCGGAATCCACGCACTCTATCCTTCCGTAAATATTCTCTCCCACGAGCCGTATCTTTTCCTCTTCGGTGTGCGCGCGGTGACTGCCGAGTCCGAAAACGATAAGTATATCTTTATCCGGTATCCCCGCTCCGTTAAGCCTTTCGATAAGCGGCGGCAAGGCGATATACGAGGGCATGGGCCGCGTTATGTCGCTCGTAACTATGCAGACTTTCTCGCCGGGTTTTACGAGTTCCTCTATCCGTTTCGCGCCTATGGGCGCGTCCAATGCGCGGCGAACCTCGGCTTCGCCCGTAAGAGCCACCTCCACGGCGTTGGGAAGCAGTATGCCTTTCAGTCGTCCGCTTTCCGGTGTAAATTCGATTTCCTTTCTGTCGTAACCGAGTTTCATTTTTCTCCTCCGGATGTTAATCGATGAAGTATTCGTAGACTAGTTCGTCCGTTTCGTAATAGAGATTGATCTGACCGCCGTTTACCCCGAACGCTGTCGGCGGATACAGGCAGGCGGTGTCGATATTTTCGAATTTGTAATTGTAATATTCGAGAGTTTTAACGTTGCCCGATTCTTCCATAACGAATTTAAGCAAATGACTGCTCTCTTTCTCGAAAACGTAAGTAAAATCCTTCCCGTCGTAAGAGAACTTATATTCATTGCACTCGATGTCCCTGTAAACGACGTTCTCGCCGGAGCTCAGCATAGTCGCGTAACTTCCTGCCGTGATAAGAGTGGTATACTTATAGATAAAATTCCTTTCGTCGAAAGCGGACACGTTCTCGTTGATCTTGTATTGTCCCGTCCAGACGAGGTCGGTCTTGGCTTCGCATATCTCGTAGAGCTTATCTCCGGTAAATATCTGCCTGTAAGCGAGTTCTCCGTAATCGAATTCCACAAGAGAAAATCTGTAAGCATACTTGCCGTCTTTCTGATAGCAGCTAACGTATACGGGCGCGGGTACGGAAGAATCGGTATAGACGATTTCGAAAGAATATTCTTCCGCTTCGCCGATAAGGGAATTATAATTCAAGCCGTCCTTACTTTTGCACCCTGTAAGGGCAAACAGGCTTCCGAATATTAAAATCAAGCATACTAAAGTTAAAATTTTTCGCATAGCTACATTCCGAAGCAATACACGCAGGACCTATTCCCGGTCCTTCGGCAGTTATACCACCCCGTTATTATAGCACATAAGCGCGTAAGGCACAATAATTTATGTAAACCGAAATTCTTTTACGAACGCCTTAAATAAACGCGCGTAGGGAAAACGTATCCTACCATACGAATTCGGCGCGCGCCGCTTCGCCGTTGTCTATGATAAGATCCTGCGCGGTCATCGACTTGTTTACAACGGTGAGAAAATACGCCCATTCGGCAATTTCATCCGCGCCAGCCCACTTGCCGAGCGGGGTAAGCGACATTATCCTCGACCATTTTTCTTTGTCGTCGATAACGCGCGCGTTAAGAGGAGTAAATACTCCTCCGGGCGAAAGGCTGTTCACGGTCACTCCGTCGGGAGCTGATCTCAACGCCACGTTTTTCATATAAGCGACGACGCCGCCTTTGCTTGCGACGTATTCGGGGAACTCCGAGCCGGTAGACGCGCTGGCGCTCGCGATAAACAGTACGCTTTTCATGCCTTTACGGAAAGCGTATTTTTCAGTTACGCGTATTGTGCCTTTCAGATTTACGTCTATATCCCTGCCGCTGTCCTGCACCCCTGCGTTATTGATAAGTATTTCCGCGCCGTCGGCTTCGGGCAATTCGCCTTCCGAAATATCGGAAATTACGTGGGTATATCTTCCGTCGTCTATCGTGGACGGCGCTATGTCCAAGCCCGTCACGTCATGTCCGAGCGAAAGAAATTTCATCGCGATCGCTCTGCCTATGCCCCTGCTTGTTCCCGTCACTATAACTTTCATCTCACGACCTCGCCTTTCAGTCCTAAATAATCGAAATACGCTTCGCCCACTCCGTCGCGTTTCCATTTCTTACATGCGGCGTAGCCGAAATAGGAAAACGCCGCTTCGAATATGAGCTCCGCCACCATGCCGGTAAGCGCGCATGTCACGCATTGGACGAGCGACCAGCCGAAAAACACGTGACTTACGCAAAGCGCGAATATCAGGTTATCCACGAACTGTCCCACAGCCGTTGAAACGTAAGAGCGCATAAAATATGCCGCCGCTCCGTCGGGGTTTCGGCGGAAAGCCTTACCTATACCATAATTGAGAAAGTTATTGACTATTGCGGACACGACGAACGCCAAAGTACTGCCCGCCAGCACATACCAGGTACCGCCGAAAGTATTGTCGAGCGCGGTATTCAGAATATTTTCGCTGCCTTCAACGTAGGATTCGCCCCAGGTGCCGGGGATAACGCTTCCTACGTAAAGCAAAAGACAGAATAAAAGGTTCAGTAATATCGCGAAAACGCTCAATTCCGTCGCCGCTTTCGGTCCGAAATGTTTGGTGACCGTATCCATCGTAAGGAACGCCGCCCACGAAACTATGATCCCGCAATCCAATGCGAGCCAGTCAAGCGGGATACTTATGCTTTTATTAGCCAAAAGATTCATCGCAAAAACGCTCATTACGAACACGACCGTCACGTAAGACGGTACCGATGAAAGCAATAATTTGAATGCGTGAAATTCTTTTTTTAATTTTTCCGACATGATTTCCTCTTTCGGGCAAAACGCGACCCGAAAAGCAAAACGGGCGCAAAGCGCCCATCCTTCCGTAGTTTTGTTTAACGACAGGATGGTCACGAACTGTCCTATTTGTATTGAATACAGTTTACAGCTTAGGTGCGGGAAAGTCAAGCGTTCCGCTTAAGTTGCGAAGCGTTCGGCGCATGCATATATTGATATATACGGACGGAACATGAACGTTATAGACCGCAATTTTTATGCGCTTGCCGAAGAAATAAGCGGGTACGGCGAACGCGAACTCTATTATCGCATACGGATAGCCTACGACCTCCTGCCGGAAGGAACGAGAAAAAGCCTCGCTGACTTTTTCAATAAATTCGGATACTGGGGAAAACTCGACCCCGCCAACCGTATTTACGAAGAAATTGAATTGAAAGCGCAGGCGTTATACGAGCATATTGCCGATTTTACGTGGGTATACGAGCGACTCAACGACTACCGCTCGAAAAAGACATTATACGCGGTGCTCAGTAACTGGTTCCGCTACGATTTCACGACGTCTGCGGAAGCCAAGGAAAATATGTTCGACGACTATTTCGATCTCGACCTCGTGAAATGCTCGCGGGAAGAAGTTATAGCGGATCTCGGAGCGTACACGGGCGATACAGTCCGCGCGTATATGCGAAATTACGGCGAGGATTGTTATAAACGCATATATTGTTACGAAAT
>JADINF010000010.1 GCA_017694145.1 Candidatus Stercoripulliclostridium pullicola | reverse complement strand
AGCTCGTCGTCGGGGGAGACGTCCTCTTTGAAAAAATCGGAAAGGCTTATGCCGAGAGCTTCGCAGATAGCGCGCAGGGTGGAAATTTTCGGTTCCGTCTTACGCGAATAAAGATTGTTAAGAGTGGATTGCGTGAGCCCCGCTTCGAGCGCAAGGTAATTGACCGACCAGCCTTTCTCCTTCCTTAATTCGTCTATTCTCGCCAATACGTCCATAAATATATCCTTTTTATTATATTCTATAACCTAAATGAGTTAATGCATAACTCAAAGTGATTGACATAACCACTCAAATGAGTTAGAATATAACCGTTTGCGGAGTTATACGAGAGTATAACGTGCGCAAAAAAATTTTTTCGGAGGAGAGTATGGTAAGCAGATACGGAGAGAAGTTTGATAAAGCCGTGGACAAGACGTTAAAGGTGAAAGTTGGTTGGAGAACAGCGTTTCTTATATTCGCCATCGTCGCGTTTGTGCCTTTGTTTGCATTATATATGATGTTTACAATGATCTTAAGCGACGACATTGCGGAAAATGCCGTGAACCTTCTGATAGCTTTCGGACCGCCGTTCGCGTTTCTGATAGGCATAGTTCTTTACGTTGCGCTTAATAAGCGCGGAGCGATCATCACGTATAATAGGGTAAGGGAACGCACGCTCGGTATAGCGGAATATCTCGGCGAGAATACGAAGGCGCTCAAAAAGGAATTCAAGGCGCACCGCAAAGCGAAGGATAAAAAGTGGATAATAGATACCGCGAATAAATACTACGACGAATGCGAGAAGCTGAAGGCGGAAAAGCTCGTTGAGCACGCCGCGGAGAAAGCCGAGAAAGGCGAGGGCGGTTTCGACGGCTGGATGATACAGAAGTGGGCTTGGATGCTGCTCGGTTTGATAGTGACCGTCGCTACATTAGGTATATGCTTCCCCGTAGCGTACGTATGGATATTGAAGTGGGAGGCGAAGCACTCCCTCTACGACGGCAAGCGCCTGAGCTTCGACGGCAAAGCCTCCTCGCTCGTCGGTAAGTGGATATGCTGGATACTCTTAACTATTCCCACGATAGGGATATACGCGCTGTTCATTCCGAAAAAGCTCCTTCAGTGGAAAGCGAGCCACACCCATATCGAAGGGGAAATGTCCTTCCTCGGCGGCACCTGGGACGGTTCGGCGATACTCCTTATCCTCAATAAGATAGGCTGCTCCCTTTTCAGCGCGATTACTTTGGGAACGCTTAAACCTATCGCAATATGCTGGCGCAAGCGCTTCATACAGAACAGGCTCATGATAGACGGCAGACCTATGTCCTTCGACGGCAACGGAGCCGAGATACTCGGTAAGTGGATAGGGTGGACGTTGCTTACCTATATCACGTTCGGCATTTATTCCCTTTTCCGCAACGCGAGATTGCTGAAGTGGGTCAACAAGCACACTCATATCGAAGCGGAGATAAAGCAGATAAAGGTCATCTGATCGGACAAAAACAATTCCTTACGGTTTCGGCTCCGTTAGGTTACGTTGAAACGAAAACGCCCCCGGCTTACTCGCCGAGGGCGTTTGTTTTGCGTGTGCGATATTACTTCTTGTCGCGGAGCGCCACTCTGCGGATCTTACCGTTAGTGGTGCGCGGAAGCTCCTTCACGAAGTCGATGACTCTCGGATATTTGTAAGGCGCGGTGTGCGTCTTGACGTAGGTCTGTATATCCTTCTTGAGTTCCTCGCTCCCTTCGGTGCCTTCGGTAAGCACGATCGTCGCTTTGACCACCTGTCCGCGGATAGGATCGGGCACGCCCGTTATAGCGCATTCCACTACGTACGGGAGCTCCATTATCACCGATTCTATTTCGAAAGGTCCGATACGGTAGCCGCTCGACTTGATGACGTCGTCGATACGGCTCATATACCAGTAATATCCGTCCTCGTCGCGCCATGCCATGTCGCCCGTATGATACATTCCGTCGTGCCAGGTGTTGGCGGTCGCTTCGTCGTTGAGGTAGTAGCCGGAGAAAAGTCCGTACGGCGCGCCTTTGTCGGTATGGATGACTATTTCGCCCACTTCGCCCGCTTTGGTTGGTTCGCCGTTCTCGTCCACGATTTCGACGTCGTACTGGGGCGTGGGTTTGCCCATGGAACCTAATTTTATTTCGTTGCCTACGAGGTTTGCGATAGTAAGGGTGGTTTCCGTCTGACCGAAACCTTCCATTATCTTGAGTCCCGTAACCTTATAGAACTGGTCGAAAACTTCACGGTTCAACGCTTCGCCCGCCGTCGTGACGTGCTTCAGAGAGCTTAAATCGTATTTGCTGATATCCGCGAGCAGGAACATTCTGAACATCGTGGGCGGCGCGCAGAAGGTGGTGATGTTGTACTTGGCAAACAGCGGCAGAATGTCTTCCGCTTTGAATTTGTCGAAGTCGTAGGTGAATACCGCGGCTTCCGCAAGCCATTGTCCGTAGAGCTTGCCCCACACCGATTTGCCCCAGCCGGTGTCCGCTATCGTGAAGTGCAGACCGTTGGGATCGACGTTGTGCCAGTATTTAGCGGTCACGAAGTGGCCTAGAGAGTATCTCTGTGTATGAGCGGCTATTTTGGGATATCCCGAGGTGCCCGACGTGAAGTACATCAGCATCAGGTCGTCGAGCCCCGCGTCGGTACGCGCGAATACGGGGGACTGCTTCGCGAGCTCTTCGTCGAAGTCGTACCAACCGTCGCGTTTATCGCCGCCCACCGCTATTTTGTATTCGACGGTAGGGGAAGAGGAAAGCGCCGCTTCGCACTCGTGGATCATGGCGTCCTCGTTGGCGATGACGCAGGCTTTAATCTTCGCCGTGTTGAAGCGGTATTCGTAGTCGTGCGCCGTGAGCAGGTGCGTGGCGGGTACCGCTATCGCGCCGAGTTTATGCAATCCCAGTATAGCGAACCAGAACTGGTATTTGCGTTTCATCACGAGCATGACGGGGTCGCCTTTCTTGATACCGAGACTTCTGAAGAAGTTGGCGGCGCGGTTGGACATCTCCGACATGTCCGCGAAAGAAAATACCTTTTCGGACTTGTTGTGGTCGAGCCATATCATAGCCGTCTTGTGCGGGTTCTTCTTGGCGAGCGCGTCTACTACGTCGTAGGCGAAGTTATAGGACTTCGGCGGGTGGAAATCGAGGCTTATAAGCCTTCCCCGGTCGTCCGTTTTCGGGGTGATGAACTTGCGGTAAATGGCGTTTTCGTCGCGCGCTTTCACCGTGTCCAAAGCGGTAGTGGTTTCGTTCATCTCCGAGAGGGTGAGCGAATTCTTGATGACTATAGCGAGGAATTTGCAGTCGCCGTCGTAAGCTATCATTCCGTGCGGAAGGTTGGCGTTATAGTATATGCTGTCGCCTTCGGCGAGCACGGTGGTGTAGTTATCGACGGTCACTTTGAGCTTACCTTCGAGAATGAGGTCGAATTCCTGGTCGTTATGGGTGGAAACGTGTAAGGGCTTGTTCTGCTCTTCGGGATCGAAACGCGCTTCGACGATGAAAGGCTCCGCGACTTTGTCCTTGAAGTGAGAGGCGAGGTGGAAATAATTGAGTCCTTTGCGCCTTTCGAGCGGCATGCCTTCGCCCGCGCGGGTCACCTGGAAACCGGTAAGACGAGGGGACTCTCCGGAGATGAGCTGAACGATGTCCACTCCGAAGTGCTTTGCGAGTTTCTGTAAAAAGTTGAAGGTGAAATCTACTTTGCCCGATTCGGCGAGACGGTATTCTTCTACCGTTACCATCGCGGCGTCAGCCGCTTCCTCTACGCTTATATTTAACACTTCGCGGAGGTACTTGAGACGCTCCGCGATTTTTTTGATATCTGTTTCGCTGTACATATTGGCTCCTTTATAATTCGGAAGGGACCGTGCCTTCCGGAGCCGTCCGACGCTTTATTTATCCTCTTCGTCTGCGTCGACGGCGGTTTCTTCCGCCGCTTCGGTCACGGGAGCTTCGGCTTCCTCGGTCGCGGCTTCTTCGGCTGCTTCCTCGCCTTCTTCCGCGGCTTCTTCTTCGGAGGCTTCTTCCGCCTCTTCCGCTTCCGCTGCGGGCTCCTCTGCGGCGTTTGCGCTGTTTGCTACCGGTGCGTCGCTTCCCGACGCTTCATCTACTTCTGCATCCCCTCCCGAGGGGATAATACCGATAGTGTCTTCCGCTATTTCCGCAGGCGCTTCCGCGGCTTCCGCTTCGGCTGCTTCCGCAACTTCTTCGGGCTTGTTGATCTCGACGGTGGCTTTGAGTTCGGCTACGCGCTGATCCACCGCGGCGGCGGAGGGCACGTAGGAGTTCTTCGACTTCACGATACGGAAGTCTATCGACGCGAATTCGATGCCGAAGACGTTGGCGAAGGTGTCTATGAGCAGCGCTCTTACCTTCGTCACCACTTCCATGGTGGCGTCGGTGGCGAGCTTGACGTCGACTTTAAGACGTACGTTGCCGTTATCGTCGGCGACTATCTGAACTTTGGTAAGTTTGGCTTCGGGTATCTCTTTCACGACGCGCTTCGCGGTGCGCTTGACGACGGCGACGGTCGCTTTGGTGGCGGATTCCTTATTCTTGAAAAGCACCACGGAGGAGAGTTTCTCGTTGTCCTGGAAAGCGGCGAATACCGCAAGACCGGTAAGGACGGCGAAGATCACCGCGAGGCAGATAAGCAACGCGCGAACGATGCTGTTGTCGAAGTCGCTGAGCTCGAGTCCGCCGAACGCGGTGACGAGCATCATAATAACGAAAAAGAGACTTATCACGCCGAGGGTGATGGTGACGACCTTTTCGAATATTTTCTTCATATTTTACCTCCGGGAAATTCGGCGTCAGCCGATTTATTCGCCATAAGTATATCATTCGCGGGCGTTTATATCAAGCGTTTTCGACAACCGAACAAAAATTTTACCCGTAAAAAGTACTTACACGCGGCGCGGCGCGCCGCGTGTGAGAGGAGTCGGCAATTATTTTATATTATGAATAATATCAGATCCTGTTGACCGTTATCGAATGACGAGGTTTGTCGAAAACTTCGAGAGGGGTATCCGAATATCCTATTGCGAGAGCCGAAACAGGCTTGAATCCGCAGGGAAGACCGAGCTTTGCCAGTAAGGCGGGCGCGTTTTCGAGAGGCTTGACGAAAGCCCAGAGGTATACGCTCGCGACGCCCAAGGCGCGCGCCGCTATAGCCATATTTTCTATGACGCAGGCAACGTTGCTGTATTCGATCGCGGGGGTTTCGCTCATAAGCGAGGAAACGACGATAAGCGTTTTCGCGCCGTAGAAGGGGGCGCGCGCTCTCGGCGAAGTGTCTTTGGCAAGCTCCGTCACGCCGTCGAGGAAGGTTCCGTCTTGCACGACGGTGACGTGCAGAGTGTCGTAGCGCGCTCTGCCTACGGGTGCGCTCATGCCCGCCTGAAGGATACGTTCGATAAGCTCCGCGCTCACCTCTTTATCGTTGAAGTCGCGCGTGGACACTCGGGAAAATAAAGTTTCGAAAGTTTCCATATATCTTGCTCCTTTTACGTTTTGCGATCAGTATTTCATGAAGTTGAGTTTGGGGTATAACTCTTCGAGCGCCTTTTCCTTACGCTCGGCAAATACCTTTTTGTTGTTTTCGAAAAGGTTGTTGCCCGCGGTGTCTATCGACACGATGAGCGGTCCGAATTCCTTTACCTTCAGTACCCAGAAGGCTTCGGGCATTCCGAGATCGAGCCACTCCGCGTCCGTTATCTCTTCGACTTCCGCCGCCGCCACCACCGCGGAACCTCCGGGGAACACGCAGTGCACAGCTTTGTTTTCGACGCAGGCGCGCACCGTTTTTTCGCCCATTCCGCCTTTGCCGATTATCACTTTGACTCCGGTAAGTTCGATGAATTCCTTTTCGAATTTCTCCATGCGCATACTCGTAGTGGGTCCCACCGATACCATTTGCCAGCCCGTATCCGTTTTCTTCACTATGGGTCCCGCGTGGAAGACCGCACCGCCTTTAAGCGGCGTATGAGGCACGACCCCGGACAGCACTCTGCGTTTGTGTCCCGTGTCGCGGCAGGTGACCACCGTTCCGGTAAGATATATCACGTCCCCGATGCGGAGATCTTCGACGTCCTCCGAAGTAAGGGGCAAAGTCAATACTTTTTTCATAGGATAGCCTCCTTATGCGAAAGAAGGGTGTAATTCATATCGGCGTCGAATGCTATCGTGCCTCTCCTGTGCGCCCAGCAGCCGAACGCCACTCCCACGCCTAAAGCGGAAGGGTGACGCGCCATGTTTTCGATATTCACGCACAGTACGCTCGAGCTTCCCGAAAGCCCCTGCGGTCCTATCGCGATACCGTTCAGGGCTTTTTCGAGATCTTCTTCCATACGCGCGACGAGCGGGTCGGGATTTCTTGAGCCCACTTTACGGAGCGAAGCGCGTTTCGCGAGCTTCGCGCTGGACGCCACGCACGTTCCCACGCCTACGCCCACCACGAGCGGAGGGCAGGCGTTCACGCCGAATTCCACCATGGTGTCCGCTACGAATTTCGCTATGCCTTCGTAGCCCGCGCTCGGCATCAGCACCGCCGCGCGCCCCGGGAG